>NZ_JANQCW010000011.1:0-49380 GCF_024723635.1 Campylobacter sp. W0066.1
TTTTATCTAAATATGCATAATATCCCATTAAAACACATATAGCACCACTTGCACCCACTACATTTACAAAACTACCATCAAAACTTAAATACACATAAAAAGCACTAAGTAAAGAACAAAGAATTCCGCCAATTAAATAAAGCAAAGCGAATTTAAAACTTTTTAAGTATTTTTCAAGCATAGAACCAAATTGAAAAAGCACTATCATATTTAAAATCAAATGAGGCCAATTTCCATGCATAAACATTGAGCTTAGAATTTGCCAGTAAAATCCTTGAAAGAAAAATAAATTTAAACCTAAAATAGCATCTAAATTTAAAGATCCAAAATAAAGATAATTAACAAAGACAAATATCACAATATTTAAAGCGATTAAAAAAGAAGCTATCATTGCCCTACTTTGTATTTTTAATAATTATAACAAAAAGCTATTTAAATTCTAGCTTACACATAAAATTCACACTAATAAGATACAATATCGTCAAAAAATAAAATAAGGTTAAAAATGAAAAAACTAGCTTTAGCTTTTTTTATCGCTCTAAATACTCTTAATGCAGGCATAGTCATAGCACCTGATTCTTTACCGGTAAACATCAAACAATTTATTAAAGATTATTTTAATGCAGAAATAGGTCTAGTAGAGCAAGATGGTTATTCTTATGAGATTTATTTAAGCGATGGGAGCGAGATTGAATTTTCACTTAATGGAGAGTTTAAAGAGGCTGAAAATTTTAGATCGCTAAATTATGCGATTTTACCCCTAGCAATACAAAATACTATTAAAAATATCTATCCTAATACAGCAATCATAGAGATAGAAAGAAAAATCTCTTATTATAAAATCAAACTTAATAATCAAATGAAACTTTACATAGATGATAACGGAACGATTTTAAGGCAAAAATTTGATGATTAAAAGCTTATTTGATTTTACTCAAATAAGCTAATTTTGAATTATTTTTCCAAAAAGGTTTTAACTCATCATAACTTATAAAAATTTCAATTACTCCTGTTGAATATGGAGCTATATCATAAGGCTCCCATATCAAAACTAATCCGTTTTTTCTCACTTCAAAAATTTCACTCATTTTAAGCTCTTTAATATCAAATAACTCATTTTCATTATATAAACTTAAAATCTTTTGCTTAATCATATCCTGAAAATCTTCATTTTCTATTTTTAACTCATTTTTCAATCTAAGAAGTTTCATATCATCAATGCTATAAGTTTTTCTTAAAAAATTAGTCATACCATGGGCACCACCTTTATACTCATAAATATTTTTTCCCAAAGAGATAATATGCTCATCTTGATAAAATATATAAGCTTGAGAAAAAAACTCATTATTAGAAATATCTTCTTTATTCCATTTATCAAAACTTTCTTTTGCTTTTTGTTTTAATGAATTTTTATCCAAATTCTCATTAAAATCATCAATAATTTTTTCTAAATTTTTATTTTGACTTGATAGTTTTAATATATCTTCACTAAAATCAAACTCAATATTCTTATTGTCTTCTACTTGTTTTTGTTCTTTAAGTGATAATTGATAAATACTTGCGTTGGATTTATTAGCTAAAAAGCTAAATTCTTTTTTTATACCATCTATTTTACATAGGGCTTCAAATTTATTTTTGTATATATCTTTTAAAACGCAAGTTCCAAAATCTGCTATATCTATATAATACTCATCATTTTTAGCACTACCCCAAAAACTGTATTGTTTTTGTTTTGCTTGGACAAATCCATAACTAGTGTTACTTTTACTAGAGCTATATAGGTAAATATCAAATTCCTTTCCATTTAAAATATTTAAAGTAAATGTATTTTCATTATAAGCATACAAACTCGCACACAAACTTAAGCTAAAAGCAATCTTTTTAAACATTTAATCCCCTTGCACTCTTATAATCAAACTTTTTGGCAATTTAAAATATTCAATCCATTCTTGTTCTTTTTGTCTCATTTGTCCTTGATCTACCTCATGATCATAACCTTGTAAATGAAGCATAGCATGTATAAAAAGCAATGCCATCTCTTCTTCGTTACTATGTTTATATTCCATAGCTTTTTTACTTACTTCATCTAAATTTATCACTATACTTCCAAGTAAATTTTCACAATTTTGCACTAAAGGAAAAGACAAAACATCTGTAGTTTTATCTACTCCCCTTTGATTAAGATTAATTTCATGCATGGTTTTTTCATCTACCAAAACAAGTTCTATATTTTGATCACTCATTTTTTGGGCAATTTTTTCAAGAAAAGAAATATCCATTTCTTCTTCGCAAAAAATCATTATTATCCTTTTGATTTTATAATTTCAAATTATATCAAAATTAAGGAAAAGTATGAAAAAAGCTCTTTGTATTATAAGTGGTGGTATGGATAGTACTTTGTGTGCGTATTTAGCCAAAAAAGAAGGATATGAAATCATTGCTTTACATTTTGATTATAACCAGCGCACCATGTTTAAAGAAAGAGAATGTTTTAATAAAATTTGTGAAAAACTTAATATAAAAACAAAATATATTTTAGATGTTTCATTTATAGCAAATATCGGTGGTAACTCTTTAACGGATTTAAATTTAGAAATTCCCAAAGAAAAACTACACGAAAAAGAAGTTCCAAATACTTATGTTCCTTTTAGAAATGGTATTTTTTTATCCATCGCAGGAGCTATAGCTGAAAAAGAAAAATGCGAAAGTATTTTCATAGGAGTAGTGCAAGAAGATAGCAGTGGTTATCCTGATTGTAGTGCAAATTTCATACAAAAAGCGAGTGAGTTTATCAATGAAGGTACTACAAAAACTTGTAATGTTACAATTAAAACCCCATTAGTTCATCTAAGTAAAGGACAAATAGTTGATTTAGCCTTAAAAGAAAAGGTAGCCTTAGAGCATACTTGGTCTTGCTATGAAAGAGAAGATAAAGCTTGTGGCAAATGTGATAGTTGTTTATTGAGATTAAAAGGCTTTAAAGAAGCTAATGTGAAAGATTTTATAGAATATATTTAAAAATTTACTTTCATTTTATTTTCATTTGTATAATAACCATTTTTAAATATTAAGGAGAAAGCATGAAAAAATTACTACTTGGTTCTTTTTTAGCTGCTTCTATTTTAGCAGGCAATGCTTTAAGTAAAGAATTTAGCTTAGACAAATCACATACAAACGTAGGATTTAAAATCAAACATTTACAAATTAGTAATGTAAATGGAAATTTTAAAGACTATGATGCGGTAATTGATTTTGATAGTGCTAAATTTGAATTTAACAAACTTCAAGCAAATGTAAAAGTTGCTTCTATAAATACTGAAAATAAAGCAAGAGATGCTCATTTACAACAAGATGATTTTTTCAAAGCAAAAACTTACCCAAATATCACTTTTACAATGAGTAAATATGAAAAAATTTCTAATGAAAAAGGTAAGATGTATGGCTCATTAAACATTGCTGGTGTAAGCAAAGATATTGTTTTAGATACTGAAATTGGTGGGGTTATCAAAACAGATAGTGGCAAAGAAAAAGCAGGATTTACTTTGCAAGGACAAATCAAAAGAAGCGATTTTAAATTTGCTCCAGATACCTCTAGTTTGACACTTAGCGATGAAGTACAAATCAACATCGAAGCAGAAATTAACGAAAAATAATTTTAAAAAGCATTTTACTCTAAAGTAAAATGCTAATTTATTACTTGTGAAAATAATATTTTAATCAAATAAACTAATATTTTTTTCTTGAGTAAGAAAGTATTCTAAAAACTCTTCTTTATTTTCTTTAATCAGGCAATATTTAAAGTCAAAAAAATTCTTTAATTCATTTAAATTTGTATAGGAAAAATCACAAAATAATGAATTTCTTAATGCAGTTTTAAAGCCCTTAATATATTGAAGTTTTTGTGCTATAAAATCAAAGTCTTTTTCATTTTCTACAAGTAAAACCACCCTAGAACTACCCCCAAAAGCACAAATTTCATTTTTTGAGTTTAAAAAATAGGCTTTAAAAAGTTCTAATTTTTTATCATTAAAACTAAAGGGTAATTTTTGACTTTCTATAAATTCAATAAAACTAGCAAAAATATCTGCATAAAAAAATGCAAATTTTAAATCTTTAAAATACAAATTTTTACAAAGCAAACTCGTTTGAAATAAAGATTTTGAGCCTAAAATTTCATATTTACAAGCTTTTAAGGTATGAAAATTTGATTTTAATTTTAAAATAAATTTTTCATCATCAGAACAAAAGAAAGTTTTTTCTTTAGAATTTTTTAAAAGATCAAAATCTGATAAAATATTTGAATTTAAGGCTTTAAAATTAAAGGCTTTTGCAAATTTTAATTCTATATGATTGCAATATATAAATTCATAAGATTTTTCTTCGCATAAAAATCTAAAAAGCCTAAAAATAGCTTCTTCAAGATCATCAACTTGAAGATAAAACACATCTTTATCTTCAAGATTTAATTTTTCCTCGCTTACTATAACATAAGCTCCAAGTTTTATAGCAAAACTAGCTTGTTCGTTATTTTTAGCAAAAAATACACTTGCTTGTTTGACTTTGTTTAAATCTATACTAAAATCATAAACACTAGAAGTTGCTCCATAGTTTAAAACTTGGGCATTAACAAGCTCAATAAAATTAGAAATATTCATTTAGCCTATTAAAGCTCCATTTTCGATAAAGCTTTGTGGACTAATTAAAACTAATTTTTCACCTTTTTGGGCACTTAAAATCATACCTTGGCTTTCATGGCCAAAAATTTTAGCTTTTTTTAGATTGGTAATGACACAAACTTGCTTACCTATTAACTCACTAGCTTTATAAAATTTAGCAATACCCGAAAGCACTTGTCTTAGTTCGCCATTTTCAAGTTCAAGTTGAAATTTTAAAAGCTTTTCACTGCCTTCTATATTTTGACAATCTTTTACTAGTGCTACTTTAATTTCAATTTTTTTAAAATCATCAATTTTAATTTGAGGCAAGTTTGACTTCTCTTCTGCTTTTTCTTCTTTTTTGCTTTCTTGAGTTAATTCAACTTTTGGAAATAAAGCTTCACAAGCACTTGATTTTAAATCACATAATTGATTATTTAAAATTAGTTTTTGATAGTTTTCGTTTGAAATTTCAAAATTTAAAGCTTTGGCAATTTTTAAAGCTGTTTTTGGCATAGCAGCTGAAAGTAAAATAGTAACTTTTGTTAAAATATTAGCACATAAAGCCACTAAGGCATTAGCTTTTTGCATTTGATTATTTTTAATTAAATTCCAAGGCTCATACTTACTAATACTTAAATTTGCTAAAGACAAAGCCTTAAAAAGATCTTCTAAATAGCGATTTGGTTGAATATTTTCCAAAGCATTGATCGCATTATCTAAATATTCTTTACATTCGTTTAATTCTTGATTAAAATACAAATTCACATCTTTGCAATCAATAATATTTTGAGAATACTTAGCACTCATACCGATAATTCTATTTAATAAATTTCCAAGCTCATTGCTTAATTCTGCATTTATTCTCGTGATTAATGCTTTTTGTGAAAAATCCCCATCATTGCCAAAAGGAACTTCTCTGAGTAAAAAATATCTAAAAGCTTCTAAACCAAAAGTATCTGCTACTTCTTTAGGTGCTACTACATTGCCTTTAGATTTGCTCATTTTTTCACCATCTTTGGTCCACCAGCCATGCGCTGCTACAAATTTAGGCAAAGGAAGTTCTAAACTCATCAAAAACGCAGGCCAATACACTGCATGAAAACGCAAGATATCCTTACCTACAAAATGAATATGAGCAGGCCAAAGATCCATATTTTTATCATCAAGTCCATAACCCAAAGCACTCACATAATTCATCAAAGCATCAAGCCAAACATACACCACATGTTTTTCATCATTTAGTTCTTTTGGAAGCTTTATACCCCACTCAAAACTCGTTCTTGTAATAGAAAGATCTTTTAAGCCACCTTCTACAAAGTGGATTAATTCATTAGCCTTATTTTTAGGTAAAATCGGCTCTTTTTCTTTATACCATTTAAGAATTTGATCTTGATATTTAGAAAGCTTGAAAAAATAACTTTCTTCTTTTAAAAGCTGTGTTTTTTTACCACAATCTGGACAATGACACTCATTTACAAGCTGAGTTTGGGTAAAATAACTCTCACAAGAAACACAATAAAAGCCTTCATAAGTTCCTTTATAAATATCACCCTTATCAAACATTTTTTTAAATGCTTTTTGTACGCTTAATTTGTGATTTTCATCTGTAGTTCTGATGAAATAATCATAAGAAATCTCAAACTCATCCCAAAGTTTTTTAAATTTAGCACTAATTTCATCTGCATATTCTTTAGGGGTAAAATTTCTAGCACTAGCAGCTTGCTCTATCTTTTGACCATGTTCATCTGTACCTGTTAAAAAGAATGTTTTTTCTCCTTGCAATCGATAAAATCTAGCCAAAGTATCTGCTATAATCGTAGTGTAAGCATGACCTATGTGTGCCACATCATTTACATAATATATCGGAGTAGTAATATAACGCATTTTAAACCTTTAATTAAAAATCAAATCCACCTTCTTTACCTTTAGACATACTCTTATAAACTGCATCAATATACTCTTTTCTTAAAGAGCACTCAAAAATCATAGAGCAAGGTAAACAAGATTTTAAGTTTTTATCATTTTGACAAGCTTGAAGTTCGTTTTTTTTAACTTCCAAAGCTAGTTCAAATTCATCTTTAACTTCAGCCATTAAAGCCCTTTATAAGCTTGTTTTAGTTTTTCAATTTCATATTTTGAACCCAAAAAGCATGGCGTACTTGCATGGATTTTTTCAAATTCTAAATCAAGCAAAGAATCATTTTTTCCATTAGTAGAAAGCCCTCCTGCTTTTTCAAAAATAAAAGCAAAAGGAAATACCTCAAAATATGCTCTTAATTTTCCATTTGGCGCATCGCTTGTTGCAGGATATGAAAATAATCCTCCACCTTTGAGTAAAATTTGGTGCAAATCACTTACCATAGCACCTGAATATCTTAAGCGATATCCTTCATCAAATAAAGCTTTTATAAAAGCTCTATGAGTATTTGACCAATTTTTTTGTGTCCCACCGCTTGCATTTAATTTGCCTTTTTCGTTTAATTTTAAATCCTTAACGAAAACAAATTCATCATTTTCATTTAATCTATAAAGCTTAGGAGTATCTATGCATGCTATAAGCTCTAAGCGCACACCATAAATAGCATAAACTGCTGCTTTTAGATTTTTTGCACTAGCCTTTTGCTCATAAATAGCAAAAATAGAACCTATAGCAAAATTCACATCCACCAAAGATGAACCATCTAAAGGATCATAAGCAACGACGTATTTTTCATTTTCATTGATTAATAATTGCTCTTGCTTTTCCTCGCTAATTAAGCTTTTTATACCTTTGCTTTGCTTTAAAATTCTAGTGATAATCTCATCGCTTTTTACATCAAGTTTTAATTGATTATCTCCGGTTGCATTTTGAGAGGTAGTATAATCAAAATCTTTTAAATATCTAAGTTCTTTTGAAATTTCAATCACTGCTTTTTGTATATCGTTAATTAATTCTTGCATATTTTACCCCTATACTTTTTTTGAATTTTTTAATATAAAATCACAAATACTTTCTAAATCATCCAAATAAAGCCAAGTTAAATTTTTATTTTCGATTTTCTCATAGCTTGCAATAGCTTTAGAATAAGCAAAATAGCTCTCATCTACTTCTTTGCAAAAAACACTAATTCTTGGCATATCTAAGGTTTTTAAGCCCTCTATAAATAAAAAATCAAATTCCCCTAGTTTAGAAATAGCTTCATCTAAAGTACTTGGAGAATGTGTAAATAAAGTTGTCCTTGTAGGACTTAAAACCATTACATCAGCACCGCTTTGAAAAAATTTAAAACTATCTTTTTTTGCTATATCAAAACTTGCTTTATCTTTTGGATCGTGTTTTATAATACATACTTTATAATTTTGCTCCATAAAATATTTAGCAACTTGAGTTATTAAAGTTGTTTTACCTGAATTGGAAGGCCCACTAAAAGCCATTGCTAATCTTTTCATAACTTCCTTAAATCAAAGAAAATAAACAAAATTATATCTTTTTAAAAGTTAAAAGCTTATAATTATAAAAAAATTAGGAATAAAATATGAAAAAAATTTATATGATTATTTTTTTAACACTTATTTTTACTGCATGCTCAAATAAAATCCAAAAACAAAGCGAAATCGATTTAAAAAGCCAAACTCTTATGTACGCACAAAAAATCAATTTTAATTATAAAGATAATAGAGTAGTTGCTTTGTTAAGCTATCTAAATCCTGTATTAGATGAAAAAAGTCAAAAAGAAGTTTTTGTACTTAGTTTTTTACCAAATATCAATATTAAACAAGAACAAATTTCAATACTCATAGATGGAGAAAAAACTAACTTAAAAACCTTAGGTCAAAATGATGAGTTGTTTAAGTATATCATCAAAAGTGATTATGCAAGTTATTACAAAATCACCCTTGATGAGTTGGTGCAAAAACCTATTTTACAACTTGATTTGTGTTTTGAGAATCAGTGTTTTGAGTTAAAGTTTCAAAAAATTTCGAAATCGGTGTATTATCGTTCAGAAGATGCAAATACACAATATAATTAGCTAAAACTTTTTTAGCATACACCCTACTTTCTGCATAAGGAACTAGTTCCATAGATAAAAATGGCTCGTACTTTCCTGCTCTAAACATATCTTCTCTTTTGAGCATTCTAGTGGTAAATCCTATACCTCCATTATAAGCATATGCCACAAATACTGGAGAATTAAGTTTAGATTCTAAGTAATCTAAATGATGATTTGCAAAAGTATAGGCTGTTTTTGGGTCAAAAAGCATATCTTGGTCAAAATTTGGAATTTGTAATTCTTTATTACCTATATGATTAGCTAAAAATGGAATAAATTGCATAATACCCAAAGCATAAGAAGTAGAAATGGCTGTTGGGATAAAACGACTTTCTTGTCTAGCTAAAGCTAAAATCATAGCCTTTCTTTGCGTAGAATAATCTTTTAAATACTCAAAATAAGGCATAATGAAATAGTGTTTTTTAAAACCCTCAGCTCTTTCTTTAATATAAGCATAAATAGCGATATTTTCTTTAGTATAAAAATCTTTTGCAAGCTTTTCTAGCTCATTAGGATTGCCTTTTGCAATTTCTTTTGCAAGTTTTTGCCAAGCAAAAGGATCTTTCATATCAAAATCATTTTTTTGTTTTTTTGGACTTAATTCTTCTATTTTAGGCAAAGGCAAGCCTTTTAACTCTCTTGCATAAAGACTATAAATA
Organism: Campylobacter sp. W0066.1; assembly: GCF_024723635.1. Taxonomy (NCBI): domain Bacteria; kingdom Pseudomonadati; phylum Campylobacterota; class Epsilonproteobacteria; order Campylobacterales; family Campylobacteraceae; genus Campylobacter; species Campylobacter sp. W0066.1. The sequence goes on from NZ_JANQCW010000011.1 coordinate 9,349, forward strand.
TTTAAAGAATCACTTTGAGCAAGCTCATCAAGATACTTTTTATCTTGAGTGATTAAATAAATCCAAAAATTTGCATTATCTGCTAAAGGCTTGCTTTTAAAAGTATCTTTTGCTACTTGGAAAAACTCTAGTGCTTTTTTATCATCATTTTCTAAAATAGCATTCACACCTAAGTAAAATGCATTATCTTGAAAAGTTAAATTTGCATCTACATTAACCAAAGATTTTCTTATCAATGGACTTTTTTTCTTAATGATAATTTCTTTTACAAAATTTGTAAATTCTTTTTCTTTTGCTAATTCATCAGCAAAATCTTTTTCTAAGAAAAAATCCTTTTTATCTTTTAAAAAGCCATAAATTTTATAAAAATTTGCACTATCATAATTTAAAATTGCATAACTTAGAGGATCTTTAGCATTAAAAGCTTCTAAAAGCTTTACTAAATTTGGATTATCTTGTGGGATAATTTTTTTCATCTCATTACGCGTTGAAGTATTAAGATCTTGTATAAAAGTTAAACTGTTTAATCTTATAAGCTGACAAGTAGCATTAGCATCTAAGATGTTTTGCGTGTTAAATTTATAACAAGCCTCATATTCTTTATTATATCCCAAAGGTGGAATAATCGTTTCAATAGCATTTTTAATACGCCCTGCATAACGATAAATATGTTCTTTTAAACCTTCAACTTCTTCTTTTTTAAATTCATTTTTTTCTAATAAACGATATAAATAATAATCCTTAGCCAAAGAATTTGGTTTTTGCTCTAATTCTTTATAAGAATACATAGCACTATTTGCAAAAACTACTCCGGCTAAAAGCAATACTACACTTTTTTTCAACACTTATAAACTTCCTAAAATTAAATTTGATAAAAATATTTGAATAAATTTTAATCCTAAAATAATAATTAAAGGTGCTAAATCAATGCTTCCTATAGTAGTAGGAATAAATCTTCTTACAAAAGCATAAGCAGGATTAGTTAAGCGATATAAAATTTGTACTATAGGATTATATGGATCAGGCCTTACCCAAGAAATCAATGCAGCAATGATTATAATCCAAACATAAATTTCAATCACTAAAGAAAAAATTTGCACCAAAGACACAATCAAACTTGTTCCAACTCCCATTTTACTCCTTTATAATTTCTTTAACAAAAGGCTTAATTAAAGTATAAATTTCACTCATTTCAGGTCCGTGAGTAACCCCTGTTAATACTAAACGCAAAGGCATAAAGAAATTTTTACCTTTTAAATTTGTTTTTTCCATCAAAATCTTTTTAAACTCATCATATTCTTGAGGTAAATCCAAATCTTTTAAAACTTCTTTAATCAACTTACACTCATTTTCAAATTCATTATAATTTTTGACTGTAAAAATAGCTTGTATTTTTTCTCTTATCTCATTTAGCGTGCTAGCTTCTTGAGTATAAAATTTTGCAAGCTCCGCTACATCTTTGCCTAAATTTAACAAAGAATTTAATTTATCATTATCAAGCATTTTTATATGCTCACGGTTAATTTGCATTAAACGCTTGGTATCAAATCTAGCAGGAGATTTTGAAACTTTTTTCAAATCAAACCATTCTATGGCTTCTTCTAAAGTAAAAATCTCTTTTGGAGTTTTATTGCCTAAAAGGATTAAATAATTTGCAATAGCACTTGCTAAATATCCATTATCAAGCATCCATTTTACACTAGAATGAGCCTCTCTTTTGCTCATTTTAACACCTTCTTCATTTAAAATGATAGGTAAATGTGCATAAGTCATGCTTTTATCATAACCCAAACTTGCTCTAATATGCTCTTGCTTAGGAGTATTTGAAACATGATCTTCTCCCCTTATAATACAAGTAACGCCTTCTAACATATCATCAACCGCACAAGCAAAATTATAAGTTGGGGTTTTATCCGCTCTCATAATCACAAAACTATCAATATCTTCAGGATTAAAACTAATCTCGCCTTTAATATAATCAGTAAATTGCATTTGTGATTGAGGTTTTTTAAGACGAATTACAAAAGGTTTTTCACAATTTAACACATCAATATCTGCTAATTTTTCACAAGTGCCATCATATCTATATGCTTGATTTTTACTTTTAGCTAATTCTTTTTTATGCGCTAACTCATCCTCAGTACAAAAACAAGCAAAAGCTTTTTTTTCACTTACTAGCTTTAAAGCCATTTGACGATGAAATTTCAAATTCTCACTTTGCACATAATAATGCTGCCAAGTTATACCAAATTCTTTCAAAATAGCTTTTATTTCTTCTTCTTTTCCAGCAATATTTCTAGCATTATCCGTATCTTCAATACGCAAAATAAAATCTGTATTTTCTTGTCTTGCTTTAATATAATTAAACAAAGCTGCTCTTAAATTTCCAATATGCATATCTCCAGTAGGCGATGGTGCAAACCTATACATTGTTTATCCTTTTAAAACTTTTTTATCATTATACAATTAAATACTTGCTATTTATTTTAAAAAAACAAAGTTCACACAAAATTCACTCAATATTTATATGATTTCACAAATAATTCAATTTAAAGGATAAAAAATGAAATTAAAAATAGCTTTAGTGGCATTAACTCTAGCAAGTTGTGTTTTTGCTAAAGATATGGTTGTAGGTGTAAATGCTTTACCGGCAAATTCTAAAAATTTTATACAAAAACATTTTACAGGCTCAAACATTGCTTTAGTTAAACAAGATATTGATAGCTTTGATGTTTATTTAGATAATGGAACTGAACTTGAGTTTTTCATCAATGGAGATTGGAAAGAAATTGATGCAAAATACAGACCTATTGATACTTCTTTTTTAAGTCCAAATGTTTTAGCAACGATTAAAAAAATGCACCCAAATGCAAGTATAATTAAAGTTGAAAAAGAAATTCAAGGTTATAAATTTAAACTAAATAATATGATGGAAATTTATACTGATGTAAATGGAAATTTCTTAGGACAAAAATTTGATGATTAAAAACTAAGCTAAGCTTTTTGCTTAGCTTTTATAAGAATTTAGAGCAAGCTCTTGTATATTATAATTAGCAATTCTCTCATAAGCAAAGCCTTTTTTCTCTAAAAAATCAAGTAAAATTTTCTCCATTTTTTCTAAAGCATTTAAGACTTCTTTTGAAAGTTCAAAACTCAATGGTTCTATGCGTTTTGGCACACAGGCTAAAATTTGAGTTTTAGGCAAATCTCCCATAAGCTCCATATATTGTAAGGTTTGAAGCATCTCAACCTCATGCGCACTACCACTCCAATTAACTTTTTTTGGCATTGCATCATAAGGAAAGAAAAAAATATCTCCGATCTTAGCATCATCTGCTGCAATACAATCAATCACAACCATTTCATCATATTCAGCTATAATATAGCTAAGTTGCAAAGCCAAAGTTCCACCATCTACAAAGCTCACTGAGTCTTTTTCGTGATAAAACTTATAATTTTTTTCTAAAAGTTTGCAAAGATGAACGCCTAAGCCCTCATCTGCAAACATAATATTACCAATGCCTAAAATTAGAAGTTTCAATGATTTTCTCTTACAAATTTATAACCACTAAAGATAGCATCTAAAGCACCATCTTTACCTTTAACTGAGTTAAACACAGCCATATAAATATGCACTGGAACAAAAATCAACACAACCCACATTAAAATTCTATGGTAGGTTCTAACATCAGCTAATCCACCTAGCATTACCTCAATAGGTCTTAAGATATTGTATAAAAATCCACCCAAGCCTTCATGATATACATGCATATAAAGGATTAGACCTGTTAAAATAAGCCCAAACATAACAAGATAAAAGAAAAAATAAGTTGCAAATTGCAAAGGATTGTACACACCTTGTAAATGCGGGTGCTTTCCTAAGAAAATGTAAAATTTAATCTGATCTATCCATAATTTTACATTAAAAATATCTTTGATACTTCTTCTTTCATTTGCACTTTTTGGATCAAAAAAGAACAAATATGTTTTAAAAAGCACACAAGCTATCATGATGAAACCAAAAATTTGGTGCACCATGCGGTATTTTGCCTGCATAAATAAAGTCGGTTCAGATGAAATAGAAGGAGCTTGAAAAACATAAGAAATATAATATCCAGTTCCCACTAAAATCACGATTGCAACCGCTCTTAACCAATGTGTAAAACGAAGGCCGATACTAAATTCGTATTCAGCCTTTCTGTTTGATTTTAAGGAATGTTTAGAATCCATACTAAAGTCCTTTCCTTATAAATTTACATTTACTTTATACTCGCTAAGATTATTGCCTTTAGTATCCATTACATGCACAGCACATGCTATACAAGGATCATAAGAGTGAATAGCTCTTATTACCTCTAAAGGCTGTTTAACATCAGCTAGTTTCATACCGATAAGACATTGCTCATAGCTACCACCTACTCCATTTGCATCTTTTGGACTTGCATTCCAAGTAGAAGGTACTACTGCTTGCCAATTTTCAATTACACCATTTTTAATTCTACACCAATGACTCAACGCACCACGAGGCGCACTTCCCATAAATCTACCTTTGTATTCTTTGTTTTTATCAATTACATAAGTAGCACAAGTACTTTCATCTGTTTTTAAATTTTCAACCAAAGAATTAAATGCTTTTAAACCATGATCAGCAATGATTTTAGCTTCAATTGCTCTAGCACCAGTTCTTCCTAAAGTACTCATAAGTGCTTTAACTGGTAAATTTGTAGCTTTTAAGAATGAATCAACCGCTTCTACTACGATTTTATTACCCTTAGCATAATTAACTAAAATATTTGCTAATGGTCCAACTTGCATAGGTAAATTTTCATATCTTGGAGCTTTAATCCAGCTGTATTTACCTTTGGTATCAAATACCTTACTATGAACCATATTGCCTTTATCATCAATACTTTCACCATCAACTAAGCCTGTATAGTTTGGATTGGTTTTACCATCATAAGGATGTAAAGCTTCATTGTCTGCATACCAAGCTCTTGTAGCCTCTTCAGTGATTTTAGCTTCATCTACTTCTTCAACCTTACTCAAATCACCATTTCTAATAATACCACCTTCAAACAACCACTCATCACTTGAAACTTGGAATTCTCTCTCAGTATAGAAGTTATTTACCCCTACATCATTTAATACGCTTGCTTCTTTAGAGTAAGCTTTTGCTGCCATAATTAAATCCGGATAATAAGCACGATTAATAAAATCAGCTACTTCTTGGAATTTAGTCATATATTCAGCCATTCTTGATGGGTTTAAAAGATCCATAACACAAGTTACACCACCTACTGTTAGGCTTTGTGGATGAGGATTTTTAGCACCAAAAATCGCCATAGCTTGAGCTATTGTTCTTTGAATTCTTAAACATTCTAAATAATGCGAAAGTGCAATAAGGTTTTGCTCAGGAGTAAAGCGATAAGTTGCGTGTCCATAATAAGCATTTGCAAATGGTCCAAGATTTCCTTTATCTACAAAGGTTTTTAGTCTTTGTTGTACTTCTAAAAGTTTATCTGCACCTGTTGCATAAGGCATATCGGTATATTTAAATGCTTCATCACTTGCTTTTTTTACATCAGCACTTAAAGCACTTACAACATCAACAAAATCAAGCCCATGAAGTTGATAAAAATGCACAGGATGATCATGCATATATAAAGCTGCATTCATTAAAGTTCTAGTTAAAACTGCGTTTAATGGTGGAGTAATACCTAAAGCATTTTCCACTGCAATAATCCCTGCTCTATAGTGTGAAAAAGTACAAACACCACAAATTCTTTGAGTTAAAAAGCCCGCATCTCTTGGATCACGACCTTTTACAATAGTTTCTAAACCTCTCCATAGAGTTGATCCTGAATATGCTTCTTTAATGACATTATTTTCATCAACTACCACTTCAACTCTTAAGTGTCCTTCTATTCTAGTAAGTGGATCTATAATAATTCTTTTTGACATTCTTAATCCTTATTCTTTTCTAATGAAGCAATCACAGCATGCGCAGCAACAGCAACACCTGTTACACAAAGCACACCTATACCTATTTTATCTGAAATACTATCAGCACCCAAACCATAAACAGTATCAAATAACCTTCCTGCCATCACTTCTTCAAAAGGTCCCATAGTATCCCAAAAATCCGGTTCAGAACAACCTATACAACCATGTCCAGCTTGTACCGGCCATGAAGTATGTTGATTAAATCTTTCTTTTGAACAGTTATTAAAAGTATAAGGTCCTTTACAACCTACTTTATAAAGACAATATCCTTTTTTCGCTCCCTCATCACCAAATTGTTGCACAAACTCACCCGCATCAAAGCGTCCTCTTCTTTCACAAAGATCATGAATTCTTAAAGCATAAGCCCATTTTGGTCTATTATAAGCATCAAGCGCTGGTAATGTTTGATACAATATATAATGAATCACATTACCTATAATGTTTTTCTCGCTTGGAGGACAACCTGGAACATTAATAACTGTTTTATTTGTAACTTTACTTAAACTCACAGCATTACTTGGATTAGGTCTAGCAGCTTGAATACCACCAAAAGCTGAACAGGTACCTATAGCAAAAATAGCCAAAGCATTATCACAAGCTTGTTGTGCTATTTGTTTTCCTGTTTTACCGTGTGGTCCTATGGTTAAAAAGTTTTCTGTAGCACCTGTTGGTATACCACCTTCTACCATTAAAATATATCTACCTTTATATTTTTCCATAGCAGCTTCAAGATTATGCTCAGCTTGCCAACCTGCTGCACCCATTATAGTTTCATGATATTCTAAAGAAATATGATCAAAAATTAAACTATCAATAGTAGGAGCATCACTTCTTAATAAACTCTCAGAACATCCTGTACATTCAGCCATATGAAGCCAAATCACTGGAAGTCTATCACTAAGCTCAGCAGCTCTTGCAACTACTGGAGCAAAGCTAGCAGGTAGTGCTAAAAATGCAGTCATTGCACTAGCCCATTTCATAAAATCTCTTCTTGAAAAACCTGATTGTTCTAAGGCTTTAGAGATAGAAATCTCATTTTTCAAAAGAGGAAGTTTTTCTAATGCGTCTAAACGGCGATTAAAAATATCTAAATCACTCATTTGTTGTTCCTTAAATAATAGAAATATCATTAAAGATTTTAAAACATTTATTGTTAAGAATAGATAAAAAATAATAATTTTTTAAACAAATATACGAAGTATTTACAATTTAATGCTAATTAGGAGATTTTTACTCTAAAATAAGCAAGTATAATACTTGCTTATTGTTTAATAATGACAATCTCATCATCTTTAGAATCTATAATAATCTCATCATTTTCATTTAATTCATCGGATAATATCATATCACTTAATTTATCTTCTACCATGTCATATAAAGCTCTTTTTAACGGTCTTGCACCAAAATCAACATCAAAACCAATCTTTGTTATTAACCTAGCAGCATTATCACTCAAGCTTGCTTTAATACCTCTATTTTCAAGATTTTTTTGCAAGGTATTAAAAAGTAATTTAACTATTTTTTTAGCTTCACTTTCCCCTAAAGGATTAAAAGTGATAATATCATCTAAACGATTTAAAAACTCAGGTCTAAAAAAGCTTCTAAGAGCTTCCTTGATAGCTTTTTCTCTTTCTTCACCCTTTAATTCCATGATAAAATTTGCACCTATATTAGAGGTTAAGATAATGATAGTATTAGTAAAATCAACTGTTACACCTTTACTATCTGTAGCCCTACCATCATCTAAAATTCCCAAAAGTATATTAAATACATCCTTATGAGCTTTTTCTACTTCATCAAACAAAATCACACTATAAGGCTTTCTTCTAACAGCTTCGGTTAACTCCCCGCCTTCTTCATACCCTATATACCCTGGAGGTGCACCTAAAAGTCTTGATACGCTATGTTTTTCCATAAATTCACTCATATCAAAACGCACCATAGCTTTTTCATCATCAAATAAAAATTTAGCCAAAGCCTTAGCGCTTTCTGTTTTACCTACTCCAGTTGGACCTAAAAATAAAAAGCTTCCTATAGGCTTAGTTGCTTGATTTAGCCCTGCTTTATTACGCTTAATAGCTCTAGCCAAGGCACTTAAAGCCTCATCTTGTCCTACGACGCTTTCTTGTAAATACTCTTGAATGTGTAAATATTTTTGCTTTTCAGAAGTAAGCATTTTTTGCACGCTAATACCTGTCCATTTGCTTAAAATACCTGCTACTAAATCCTCATCTACTTGATTTTTAAGCAAAACTCCTTCTTGGGTCATTTGTTTCCATTTTTCTTCTAAATTTAATACCTCTTTTTCGCACTCTAAAATTTTGCCATATTCTATTTCAGCAGCCTTTTGGAAATCTCCTTTATTTTTAGCCAAAATAGCTTCATTTTTTAAAGTATCGATTTCTTTTTTCTTCGCACTTATGCCATTAAATACTGCTTTTTCATTTTCAAATTTGGCATTAAGTTTGATTTGTTCTTCTTTTAAATTTGCTAGTTCTTTTTTAATTTCTTCTAATCTTTTTTCGTTAGCTTCATTTTCTTCCATTTTTAAAGCTTCATTTTCTACTTCTAAGCTTTCAATTTGCTTTCTAACCTTTCTTAATGAATTTGGCTCACTTTCTATTTGCATTTTTAATTCCGCTGCGGCCTCATCAATTAAATCAATCGCCTTATCAGGTAAAAATCTATTAGCTATATAACGCTTAGATAGCTTTGCAGCTGCTACTAAGGCACTATCATTAATAGTTACATTATGATGAATTTCTAATTTTTCTTTTATACCTCTAAGCATAGCCAAAGCTTCATTTACGCTAGGCTCAGCTACATTTACAGGTTGAAATCTTCTTTGTAAAGCTGCGTCTTTTTCAAAATATTTTCTATATTCTTTTAAGGTTGTAGCACCTATAGTATGAAGCTCACCTCTTGCTAAAGCAGGTTTTAAAATATTTGCCGCATCCATACTTCCTTCATTTGCACCCGCACCTACAATGGTGTGAATTTCATCTATAAATAAAATTATATTTTTATGTTTTATTACTTCATTTACAACAGCTTTTAATCTATCTTCAAATTCACCTCTGTATTTTGCTCCTGCTATTAAAGCACTCATATCCAAAGCTATGACTTTTTTATTTTGCAATGAAGTAGGAACATCTTTTTTTACTATTCTTTGTGCTAAAGCTTCTACTACAGCAGTTTTACCCACTCCTGGCTCACCTAATAAAATAGGATTATTTTTAGTTTTTCTGATTAAAATTTGCATTAATCTTTGAATTTCTTCTTCTCTACCTATAACAGGATCAAGCTCATTGTTTTTAGCTTTCATAGTCAAATCAATACCAAATTTAGACAAAGAATCAAGCGTTTCATCGCTTGTTTTAGTTTCTATTTTAGCTCCAGCTCTAATAAATTCTAATTCTTTTTTAAATTCATTTAAATCTACAAATTTAGATAAAAGTTCTTTAATAACCCCGTTCGTACTTTCTGAAACAAGCCACATATCCACAGCCAAATAGCTATCTTTGTTTTCTAAAGCCAAGCCTTTTGCTTTTTCTAAAGAATTAATAAATTCATTTGAAAATTTAATATTATCTTTATTTACATTTGAGCTAGTAGGAAAAGATGAAATTTTACTTTTTACTTCTAACTCAAATGCCTCTTTAGAAACATTTAATTTATTAAAAACTTGATTTAGCAAACTTGAACTATCAACACTTAAAGCCCATAATAAATGCAAAGGTTTTATTTCACTATTCTTAGAATGAATGGCCAAAGAAATCGCACTTTCTATATTTGAAAGCATAGAATCTGTTAAAAAATCTTGTATATTTGCCATTTTTACTCCTTTTTACTTTTATATGAAGTGTATTATATAGCTTTAGTCTATTATTGTCAAGTTTATTTAGTTATATTTATAAATAATTTTTTATATATACACACTAATATCATAAAAATATTTACTTTATTTACGATTTTTTAAGCAAAAATAACTAAAATTAGATAATTATTTTATGAATTCATATTTATTTTGGAGTTTTTCCTTTGAAGACAAAAAGAAATCTTATTATCGCAGCTAGCATTTGTAGTTTAATAACCGCTTCTTTTATTTTTACTAATTTACAAGCTAAAAACCCCGCTCCTAGTGAAGCAGAAAAGAAAATAGAAGCTTTATCTAAACTCACAAGAACCATGTCCATCATAGAACAATACTATGTTGATGATGTTAATTATACAGATTTGGTTGATAAATCCATAGCAGGTTTGCTAACAAATTTAGATGCTCATTCTTCTTTCTTAGATGAAAAAGGCTATAAAGAACTTAAAGAACAAACTAATGGAGAATTTGGAGGACTTGGCTTTACTATTACGCAAAAAGATGGAGCAATTAGTGTTGTAGCCCCTATAGAAGGAAGCCCAGCAGATAAAGCAGGCATTAAAACTGATGATATTATTTTAAGAATTAATAACGAATCAACCTTAGGTATGACTTTAAATGAAGCTGTTTCTAAAATGCGTGGAGAACCTAAGACAAAGGTTACTCTAACTATCTATAGAAAAGGCGATGCAAAACCATTTGATGTCAATTTAAAAAGAGATATTATAAAAGTAGATAGTGTTTATACAAAACTAATCGAAAATGAAAACTTGCTTTATTTAAGAGTGACTAATTTTGATAAAAATGTCGTAGATGAAGCTAGTAAAGCAATCAAAAAATATTCTAATGTAAAAGGAATTATACTAGATCTTAGAACCAACCCAGGTGGCATTTTAAATCAAGCTGTAGGTTTAGTAAATCTTTTTGTAGATAAAGGAGTAATTGTCTCACAAAAAGGAAAAATAGAAAGTGAGAATGTAGAATTTAAAGCAAACCCTAGTAAAAAAATCACCAACGCGCCTTTAGTAGTACTTGTAAATGGTGGTAGTGCGAGTGCAAGTGAGATTGTAAGCGGGGCTTTACAAGATTTTAAACGCGCTATTATAGTGGGTGAAAAAACCTTTGGAAAAGGTAGCGTACAACTTATATTACCTATGGATGAAAAAGGTAAAGAAGGCTTAAGACTTACTATAGCAAAATATTATTTACCAAGTGGTAGAACCATACAAGCTGTCGGGGTTAGTCCTGATATAGAAGTATTCCCAGGAAAAGTAAGTAAAGAAGAAAATCATGGCTTTGAAATCAAAGAAAGTGATCTAAAAAAACACTTACAAGCTGAACTAGATAAAATCGGACATCAAGAAAAGAAAAAAGACAATAAAGAAGATAAAAATATCATCACCAAAGAACAAATTAATAATGATATACAGCTAAAAACAGCAATTGATGCAATCAAAATTTTAAACATCACAAAAGGAGAGTAAAATGGCAACAAAACTAAACCTTTTATATGAGGGAAAAGGTAAAAAAATGTTTAAAACTGATGATGAGAATTTACTCATCACAGAATTTAAAGATGATTTAACTGCTTTTAATGCAGAGAAAAAAGGTAACGAAGCGGGAAAAGGTGCATTAAATTGTAAAATTAGTACTGAAATTTTTCATCTTTTAGAAAAAGAAGGTATCAAAACACATCTAGTAGAAACTATCAGCGATAAAGAACAAATTGTTAAAAAATGTGATATTATACCCATTGAAGTTATTACTAGAAATGTAGCTACAGGATCTTTGACAAAAAGATTAGGCATTAAAGAAGGCACAATTTTACCTTTTGCTGTAGTTGAGTTTTGTTATAAAAATGATGATTTGGGCGATCCTATTATCAATGATGAGCATTGCTTGATTTTAAATTTAGTAAAAAGTGAAAAAGATTTAGAGCTAATCAAAAAAACTGCAAGACATATCAATTCTATCTTAGTCAAATTCTTTGAATCTAAAGGTTTAAGATTAATTGATTTTAAATTAGAATTTGGTATTGATAGTGAAGGAAATATGATCTTAGCTGATGAGATTAGTCCTGATAGTTGTAGATTTTGGGATAGTAAAACTAATGAAAAATTAGACAAAGACCGCTTTAGACAAGACTTAGGCAATGTAAAAATGGCTTATGAAGAAGTATTAAAAAGAATTTTAAGTTAGGAAAAATAATGAAAGTAACCGTAAACATCACACTAAAAAATGGGGTTTTAGATCCTCAAGGCAAAGCCATAGAAAAGGCTTTGCATTCTTTAGATTTTAATAATATTGCAAATGTTAAAACCTCAAAACAAATTAGCTTTGATATAGCTTGTGATGATAAAGAAGAAGCTTTAAAACAAGTTGATTTAATGTGTAAAGAATTACTTGCAAATACTGTGATAGAAGATTATGAGATAATATTATGAAAGTAGCTATTATTCGTTTTCCTGGAACTAATTGTGAGTTTGATACAACTTATGCTTTTGAAAAACTAGGCGTAAAAACTGAAATCATTTGGCATGAAAGACAAGATTTTAGTGCAGATTTAATCGTTTTACCAGGTGGATTTTCTTATGGAGATTATTTAAGATGCGCAGCTATTGCAAAACTTGCTCCTGCTATGAAAACACTTAAAGAACATGTACAAAAAGGTGGATATGTCCTAGGTATTTGCAATGGTTTTCAAATTTTATTAGAACTTGGTCTTTTAAAGGGAGCTATGAAACATAATAATAGCTTAAGTTTTATTTCTAAAATACAAGCATTGCAAGTAGTATCAAACAATAATGCTTTTTTGAAAAATTTCCAAAAAAATGACATTATAGAATTACCTATTGCTCACGGAGAAGGAAATTATTTTAATAGCGAAGATGGTATTAAAATGCTAGAAGATAAAGATATGATTTTATTAAAATATATCAATAATCCAAATGGCTCTTTAAACAATATAGCTGGAATTTGTGATGAGAATAAAAAAGTCTTTGGACTTATGCCACACCCTGAAAGAATGTGTGATGATATACTTGGCTCAAAAGTAGGACTTAAAATGCTTGAAGGATTTTTAAATTGCTAAAAACCTTCAAAGTTTTTTGTATTTTTTTGCTAGCACTTAATTTATATGCTCAAGAAAACAGTGTTTTTGAAGATTACAACACCTTAGAAAAAAACTACAATCAACTAGACGATCAAGCTAAACAAATTTATCAAACTATCGCTCCAAGCGATGAGAGTAATTATGAAAGTAAAATCAATGATGAAAATTTTATTCCTCAAGGTTCTTTGGTATTAAATGCAAAAGAATACACTGATGAAGCTTATATAGATGAAGCTTTTGCTATAGATCTTGAGGTTATCACCACAACTAATGTAAGTTTTGATTTAAATGTGAGCTTTGAAAAAAATGACGATATGCTTTGGATTAATCCTAATCCTATTTGGGAGCAAAAGGCTAATTCATATCATACAAAATTATGGTTTGAAGCAAAAAGTTTAAATGCCAATTTAAATAAAATCATCGTTTCTTTAAGCAGAAATGATCATATTTTTCAAAGCTCATCAATAATTATAAAACCTATTAGACTTAAAAAAATCGACGCTCCTTCTAACAAATACTCACACATAGTTGCAAGTAATTTAGAAGTAAAACAAGTAAAAGCAAGCCATTTTGATAATGATAATATGATTTTATTTATAGAACTTGCAGGAGAAAACACAAACCTAGCAAGTTTTAATATAAAAGATATTCAAAAACAAGGTGTAGAGGCTATTAAAGGCGATTTTGAAAAACAAAGTGGATTTTATTATGCTATTTTAGATAAAAGCAAAACGCGTTTTGATTTTTCTTATTTTAATTTAAATTCTAAAGAACTAAAAGATTTTTCCTTAAAAATAGAACTTAAAGAAGATAGTATAAGCACACAAAGTGATTTAAATCCAAAAACTAATGATTTTAATTTTTACAAACAAGTGTTTTTGTGGAGCTTGTGTGGTATTTTTGCTTTATGGTTTGTATTTAAGAAAAGCTACGTAGCTTTAGGTTTAGCAATTTTGGCTCTAATAGCAAGTTTTTTAGCCCAAAATAACATATATAAAGCTATATTAAAAGCTGAAAGTAAAGTACAAATTTTACCAACTCTAAACTCAACTCATTTTTATTCTGGAAAATATAAACAAGAAGTAGAAGTGCTAGATTCAAGAGATGAATATAAAAAAATTTTATTTAATAATGGAAAAATAGGCTGGGTGAAAAGTGAAGATTTATCAAAGATTTAAAGCTTTAATATTTTGGATTGAATTTATTTTATCTATTATATTTTTATGTATTGCTTTTTTATTATTGCAATCACAAGAAAAAATTTGGAAAATCAGAAAAGCATGGTCAAAACTACAAAAATATATAATAAATTATAAAATTCAAACCCAAGGATCTATACATCCTCAAGCTAATTTACTTTTAATCAATCACCAAAGCTTGTTAGATATAGTTGTTTTGGAAGATTTATGCCCAAAAAATATATCTTGGATAGCAAAAAAAGAACTTGGTGAACTCCCCGTTTTTAAAAATTTGATTAAAAAGCCTAAAATTATTTGTATAGATAGAAGTCCAAAGGGTCTAGTAAAACTTTTAAAAGAGGCTAAAGAAAGACTAAAAGAAGATAGAATTTTGGCTATTTTCCCAGAAGGTACAAGATCTAAAACACAAAAACTTTTAAAATTTAAAGTTGGAGCTAAAATTTTAAGTGAAAAACTTAATCTAAAAGTCCAACCTGTGGTAATTGTTGATTCAGCTAAAATTTTAGACACACAAAACTTTAGTGCAAAGAGTGGTGTTTTAAAAGTAGTATTTCTTGATCTTGTTGATACAAGTAAAGATGATTGGCTTGATCAAACTAGAGAAAAAATGCAAACAATCTTAGATAACGAAAGGTCAAAAGCTTGATTAGTACGGTTTTGGCTGTAGGTTTTGGTGGCTTTTTAGGGGCTATATCTAGAATGCTTACTAGTAGCTTTTTTAATAAAATCATTCCACATGATTTTCCCTATGGCACTTTACTTGTTAATATCATAGGATCTTTTTTAATGGGCTTGTTTTTTTCTTATGCAAACTCCAAAGGCGTGCATATTTTTACTAAAAGTTTAATTAGCACGGGTTTTTTAAGTGCTTTTACGACTTTTTCAACTTTTTCTTATGAAAATTTGCTATTTTTGCAAAGTGGTGATTATTTTCACTTTTTTCTAAATATTATTTTAAATGTTATCCTTTGTCTTTTGGCAGTATGGATTGGTTTTTTAATTTTTAAATAAAGGAGATATAAATGCAATTTCAAACTGAAGTTAATCAACTTTTACAACTTATGATTCATTCTTTGTATTCAAACAAAGAAATTTTTTTAAGAGAGCTTATTTCTAATGCAAGCGACGCACTTGACAAACTTAGTTATTTAAGCGTGAGTGATGATGCTTATAAAAATTTAAAATTTGAACCAAAAATTCAAATCAACTTCAATCAAGAAGCAAAAACCCTAACCATAAGCGATAATGGTATAGGTATGAATAAAGAAGATTTGATCAATCATCTTGGAACCATTGCCAAAAGTGGTACAAAAAGCTTTTTAGAAAATTTAAGTGGTGATGCCAAAAAAGACTCTCAACTTATAGGACAATTTGGTGTAGGCTTTTACTCTGCTTTTATGGTGGCTTCTAAAATAGAAGTTTTAAGCAAAAAGGCATTAGATGATAAAGCTTATCTTTGGACTTCTGATGCAAGTGGTTATGAAATAGAAGATGCAAATAAAGATGAGCAAGGCACTTGCATAACCTTACATTTAAAAGATGAAGAATTTTTAAACTCATACCGCATTGAAAGTATAGTAGAAAAATACTCAAATCACATACAATTTCCTATTTTTATGGAAAAAGAAGAGTATTTACCACTAGAAGAAGGCGAAAAAGAACCTAAAAAAGAATTAAAAAACACTCAAATTAACACAGCAAGTGCTTTATGGAGACAAAATAAAGCAAGTTTAAAAGCTGAAGATTATGAAAGATTTTATGAACAAAACTTTCATGATTCAAACAAACCTATGCTTTATATCCACACAAAAGCTGAAGGTTCTATAGAGTATAATTCTTTATTCTTTATACCTGCACAAGCTCCATTTGATTTATATAGAGTAGATTATAAAAGTGGTTTAAAACTTTATGTAAAAAGAGTTTTTATCAGCGATGATGATAAAGAATTATTACCAACTTATTTAAGATTTGTACGCGGGATTATTGATGTAGAAGATTTACCGCTTAATGTTAGTCGTGAGATCTTGCAAGAAAATAAAATCTTAAAAAGCGTTCAAGAAGCAAGTGTTAAAAAAATCCTAGCAGAACTTAAAAAATTCAAAGAAAAAGATAAAGAAAACTATCTTAAATTCCATGAGAATTTTGGAAAAGTTTTAAAAGAAGGTTTATATGGTTTTGGCGAAAATAAAGACGCTATAGCTAAGCTTTTATACTTTAAAAACTCAAATAAAGAAGAATTAATTGATCTTGAAGAGTATAAACAAAACTTAGCTGAAGGACAAAATGAAATTTTTTATATCAGCGGAAAAAATGAAAAACTTTTAAGAAATTCTCCATTACTTGAAAGCTATAAACAAAAAAATATCAATGTTTTATTACTTGATGAGGAAATTGATACCATAGTTATGCCTATGATGAATGAATTTGAAGGTTTAAAATTTAGCGCTATCAATCATCTAGCTAGTGAAGAAACTAGCGAAGAACAAAAGGCTGAATTTGCAAGCTTACTCATCAAAATAAAAGAAGTTTTAAAAGATGAAGTTGAAGAGGTAAAACTTAGTCAAAGACTTTCAAATAGTCCAAGTTGTATTGTTTATGATCAAAATAAACCTGATTTTGCTATGCAACAAATTCTTAAACAAATGGGGCAAGAACAGCAAGTTAAACCTATACTTGAAATCAATCCTAATCATGAAATTTTAAAAGCCTTAAAAGAAAATGATATCTTAGCTAATGAAATGGCACATATTCTTTTAAATATGGCTAAGCTTAGTGAAGGTATGGGTATAGATAACCCTAGCGAATTTAACAATGCTTTAAGTAAAATCGTTTCCAAGGCTTTAGAAAAATGAAAAATATAGCTATTTCTAAAGATGTTTTACACGAATTTTGCATTATAGATGTAAGAACCCCAAGCGAATGGAAAAGCGGGGTTATAAAAGAAGCTTTACTCATCGCACTTTGCGATGATAATGGCTTTATGAATGAAAACTTCATCCAAGAGTTTAAAGAAAAAGTAGATTATCAAAATAAAAACATAGCCTTTATATGTGCTACAGGCTCAAGAAGCAAACATACTGCTGTGATGATAGAAGATGCTCTAGGTATAGAATGTACTAATTTAGATGGTGGCATGGTAGCACTTTTATCACAAGGTTATGAAGCAACAAAAGAAGGTTGATCATGAAAAAAATATTTTTATCTTTGGCACTTTGTGCTAGTTTTGTTTTAGCAGAAGTGAAAAATATCGATATTAATGCGGATATTTTGGAAAATTATCAAGTAATTGATGTTAGAAAACCTAGCGAATGGGCACAAACTGGTACTATAAAAAATGCCATTAAAATTAGCTTTTACAATGAAGATGGCAGTGTAAATAAAAATTTCGTTGAGGAAATTAAAAAGATTTCAAGTAACAAACCTATCGCTATAGTTTGTAGAAGTGGCTCAAGAAGTGCTAAAGCTTCTGCTTTATTAGATCAAAATGACATAGAAGTTACTAATTTAAAAGGTGGTATGAACGCACTTTTATCGCAAGGTTATAAAACCTCAAAGTAAGTCTAGTTAGACTTACTTTTTCTTTGGTCTAAATACAGAAATTACCTCTTCATTATTTTCAATATAAGCTCCACCTATTAAATCCACACAATAAGGAATAGCAGGAAATATAGGCTCAATGCATTCTCTTATAGCTTTTGGATTACCCGGTAAGTTGATAATCAATGATTTTCCTTTTATACCTGCGCTTTGTCTTGAAAGTATAGCCGTTGGTACATACTCTAAGCTTTTTGCACGCATTAACTCCCCAAAACCTGGAAGCATTTTATCACACACTGCTTGCGTTGCTTCTGGTGTCACATCACGCAAAGCAGGCCCTGTACCTCCTGTAGTAAAAATCAAATCACATTTTACTTCATCTGCTAAATAAGCTAATTTTTCCATGATTAAATCATACTCATCAGGAATTAGCTCATAATAAAAGCTTTTTTCATTCTTTATATAAGAATCTAAAATTTTTTCTATCTCTACTCCGGATTTATCTTCATAAACTCCACTACTTGCTCTATCTGAAAGTACTAAAATTCCTATTTTTACCATTTTTACTCCATTATGATTTTTTCTACATCTTGTTTTTCTATTTTTTCATTTTCTAAAAGAATACTAGCTAATCTCACTACTTTTTCTTTCATTAATTCTAAAAATTCTTTCACTTCTTGCTTTTGCTCTTGCAATAAACCCTCATTTGCCATAGCAAAAGTTTCCATAAAAGTGAGTAATTCTTTAACCTTTAAAAGATCACTTTGTGCATTAGTGTAACTTTCATTAAAAATAAGCTCCATAGCAACTGAGCCTGCTAGAAAAACTTTTATTTTATTTAATAATTCTGATTTTGATTTGATGGTATTTTCATACTCTTTAAATCTATCTTCAATTAAGGTAATTTTTTCAAATTTAACATCAAAATAAAAAGCACACAAGGTTTTAGCTGCTTGATATGTGGCTTGAATTTTTCTTTCCTTATCACTTAGAGAGAAAATCTTTTTTTTACCCATTAAAACTTTATTAAGCACTGCAAAAAAATCATTTTCTTCTATTAAATCTGATTTTCTTCTTATAGCATTAATAGCCGCTTCATTAACTAAAGTCTCTAAAGCTGCTCCGCTAAAACCCACACTAGCTTTTGCAATTTTTTCTAAATCTACACTAGATTTTTTTTCTTTCATATAATTTTGTAAAATATGCATTCTATCTTTAAAATCAGGTAAAGATATAAAAATTCTTCTATCAAAACGCCCTGATCTTAATAACGCATTATCCATAAGATCGATTTTATTTGTAGCAGCCATTACTATAACCCCGCTATTATCTTCAAATCCATCCATTTGAGTTAAAAGTTGATTTAGCGTATTATCTCTTTCTACATTAGAAAAATCCCCCCTACTTTTACCAACTGCGTCAATTTCATCTATAAAAATGATACTTGGAGCTTTTGATTTAGCTTTTAAAAAAAGCTCTCTAACTCTTTTTGCGCCCATACCCACATAAATTTCTACAAAACTAGCCCCACTTTGATAAAAAAATGGTACCCCAGCCTCACCTGCTACTGCTTTTGCTATCAAGGTTTTACCTACTCCAGGAGGACCTACTAGTAAAACACCTTTTGGCATTTTCACGCCAAAATCTTTATATTTTTGAGGATTTTTTAAAAAATCAACAATTTCTAAAAGCTCTACCTTGACCTCATCAACTCCTGCTACATCTTTAAATTTAACTTCACTTACTACATCTTGTATAGCGCTATTTTGTTCATTTTTTTCTAAAATATTTTTTTCTAAAGAAAGTAAATTTTGTCTATCTTTACTTTTTTTATTAAGAAAGAGTAAAAAACTTACAAGAAAAGCAAGCAAAATAAATATCAAAAAAAACTCACTTAAATTATAATCTTTAGCATATTCTAAAGGAATTTTTTGCCATAAAGCATTTAAATCTACTACATCTTTAGCAATTAAAAAATTTCCTTCTTTGCTTTTTAATAATATTTCATTATTTTCTACTATGGCTTTTTGAATTAAATTTTGCTCTAAAAGCTCTTCATAAGCAGCTTTACTAATATAATCAGGTTGATTTTTTATAAACGCAACTATTACAAAAACACAAAGCAATAAAAATGAAGCTAAGATAATCTTTTTATTTTTCATCCTCTAGCCTTACATAGTTACAATCTTCTTTGCATTCATATTTTTCAATATTTATCCATTGTTTAGCAATATCTTCTTTGCTTGTAATTTTGATTTTATTAAAAAATTGATCATAGCCTTCATAAAAATCATCTTTTTTACTTTCTACTAAAATTTCTAAAGTACCTTTTTGATTTTTTCTAAACTCATAATTATTTTGTGCGACTATATCTTTTAAAATATTTAATCTTTCTTTGGCTATTTCACCATTAATTCGCTCACTCATAGAAGCAGAATACGTTCCATCACGCGGTGAGAAAATAAAAGCATGAATATGCGTAAGTTTAAATTGCTTGAAATTTTCTAAAGCTTCTTGCCATATTAACTCACTTTCTCCAGGGTGTGCTACGATAAAGTCTGTCCCTAAAGCAAAACCTTTTTGACTTAACTCATTAAACAGTGCTAAATCATTTTGCGTGTGTGATCTTCTACGCATTATGCGTAGCATTTTTTCATGGGTGTGTTGTAGGGCAATATGCAAATGCTTTTCAAGCCAAGGCTCATTTAAAATTTCTTTAAAACTCTCATCAATTTGAGCAGGCTCCAAACTCCCAAGTCTTACTCTTTTTATACCATTAACCTTGCCTATTTCTTGTAATAACTTTCCAAGTGTAGTTTTATCTTTTAAACCATAACTTCCTATATTAGTACCCGTTAAAACTACTTCACTATAACCATTTTGAGCCAAAAGTTTGATTTGCTTTATTATTTCCTCACTTGGCATACTTCTTGATTTACCTCTAACACTTGGGATTATACAATAACTACAAGCAAAGTCACATCCTTCTTGAATTTTTACAAAAGCTTTAGTGTGATTTTCATAATTACTTACGATTTTTGTATCGATAAAGCGTAAATTTCCAAGCTCATAAAAGGCTTTATCTTGCGAGATTAACTCATTAATTTTATCTTTATTAGAAGCTCCTAAAACTCCAAAAATTTCTTTTTTATCAAAAAAATCCTTTCCCTTGCTTACAGCACCACAGCCTGTAAGTATAACCTTAACTCCATTTTTCTTTACACCATTAATATAGCTTCTAAGCCCGCTATCAGCACCATTTGTAACCGTGCAAGAATTTATCACTATCACATCAGCTTCTTGCTCGTTTTGTGTAACAATATGATCTTTAATATAAGTTTTTAATAATTGCGTATCATAAATATTAGTTCTACAACCAAAAGTTTTAAAATATACCTTTTTTTTCAAATATCTTCCTTATTTTCTATAAATTCGTGTTTTGCCATATATAAATTTTGCGATGGATAAGCTATTTTTATATCATCATGTTTATTAAATTCATTGATAATCTCTTTACTTATATTACTTCTTAAAATCAAAGCCGCATAAGAATTTGTCATATACCAAGCAGAAATTCTCATGCCATAACCTTCTAAAAATGTAAAAAACCTAGGCTCTACTTTAGGATTTCTAATGCTGTATTCATTTCTTAACTTACTCATAGATTCTTTTGCTATTTTTGTATAACCTTTAGAAGCTTTTATAACGATTTCTTCTACTATTTCTAAGGCTTTTTGATGATTTGAATCAAAAGTTAAAGTAATATCAAGTCCATCCCAAACTGTCTTCATGCCATGATGAGTATAATTTGATATGAGATTAGTAAATATAAAATTATTTGGTATGAAAATTATCCTACCACTTCTTCTATTATCTGTATAAGTTAGTAAAGAAATATCTTCATATAAGGTTATTCTTAAAAATGAAATGTCGATTATATCACCGATATAATATGTATTGTTTTGAAAAACTCTAACTCTATCGCCCACTCTAAAACTTCCACCAAAAACTATCACACACCAACCAAGCATAGACATAAACATATCTTTCATAGCAATAGCCAAACCAGCAGAAGCAAAACCAAGCACAGTAACCAAATAGCTAATATTTTCAATATACCCAAAAAGCAAAATCAAAATAATCACATTAATATTAATAAAATTAATGATTTTATTTGCTGTATAAAAGCGATCATTATCGCCTATATATTTTCTAGCTATAAATTTGAGTAAAAATGCTATGGCTACAACGATAATAATAGCCAAAACTATATTAAAAGCTCTTACGCCTTGAATTTTAATAGAAGCTGTTGTTTTCTCAATTTCTTCTTGAATTTTTTTCTCATACACAGAATAAGAAATTTCTCCAAAACGCAAGGTTTGTAAAAAATCTCTTACCATTTGATTAGATATTTTTAAATGCTCATCATGTTCTTTACTTGGAGCTAATTTAGCTATCTCAGCAACCAAAACATTTTCTTTTATAAGCTCATCTAAAGTCTGCTTAAAACTATTCAAAAGATTAATATATTCTTCTTTATCGCGTCGTAGTTTTTTTATGTGTGAGTATGCTGAAATGATGACTAAAGGATTAGTTAGTTTATCTATTTTATCAACTTCTTCAGGTGCTAAAACCATCTTTGAAAAATTTGCACTTTTATACTCACTTAAAAGCTCTAATCTTTCTTTTAAAATTAAAATTTGCCTTTCTATAATGCTTTTATTGCGTTCATTAGCCTTTAAACTTTCTTTTTCTAAAGCTAAAATCTCATCTTGGGTTTTTTTATAAATATTAAAATTATTATATTTAATCACCCAAGTATTGTAAGCTAAATTATTATGTAATTCATTGAGTTTTTGATCTAAATGTTCTATATCATCTTGTGCTAAAAGCACTATAAATGGTAAAAATAAAAGCAAAAAAATCTTTTTCATACAAACACCTCTAAAGTGTGTAAAATATCTTCTTTGCTTATATCATTTTTTATGCAAGCTTTTCCCAAACCACAAGCTAAAATGAAATTAATCTTTTGAAAATGTGTCTTTTTATCCAAGAAAAAGGCATTATAAAACTCTTGTGTATTTGCAATTTTATAAGATATGGGTAATTTAAATTTCATAAGTAAATTTTGTAGTCTTTGGCATTCTTGCTTACTTAATAATCCTAAATTTAACGCTAGAATATTTGCCATATTCATACCTATAGCCACGGCTTCTCCATGTAAGTACTTTTTATACCCTGTTTGATTTTCTATAACATGAGCAAAAGTATGCCCATAGTTTAAAAGCATTCTTAAGCCACTTTCTTTTTCATCTTGTGAAACCACATTAGCTTTAAGCTCTATGCTTTTTTGGATGATTTGAGCCAAGGTAATATCATCAAGTTTAGCATTTAAAAATTTATCCTCATCTAAATTTTCTAAAAAAGATAAAATTGCTTCATCAAAAACCACAGCCATTTTGATAAATTCAGCCATACCAGCAGCTAGTTCTCTTGAAGGTAAGGTTTTTAAAAACTTACTCTCACAATACACCGCTTTTGGTTGATAAAAAGTACCTATTAGGTTTTTGCCAAATTTATTATTCACTCCAGTTTTACCGCCCACACTTGCATCCACACAAGCTAGTAAAGTTGTTGGGATATTGATAAATTCTATCCCTCTTTGATATATACTTGCTACAAAACCACCCATATCAGAGATCACCCCACCACCAAAGCTTATAAGCAAGCTTTTTCTATCTAACTTATAAGCACACATTTGATCTAAGATATATTCTATAGTTTGTAAATTTTTATACTCTTCACCATCTTTGATTTTTATAACAAAAAGTTCTTTAGCTCGAATTGTTTCCAAAAGTATATCTAAATGTAATTTTGCTACTAATTCAT
Organism: Campylobacter sp. W0066.1; assembly: GCF_024723635.1. Classification (NCBI taxonomy): domain Bacteria; kingdom Pseudomonadati; phylum Campylobacterota; class Epsilonproteobacteria; order Campylobacterales; family Campylobacteraceae; genus Campylobacter; species Campylobacter sp. W0066.1. Next base: position 32,963 of record NZ_JANQCW010000011.1, read on the forward strand.
TAGTTAAAATCACGACTTTAGTATCAAAATTTAACTTTTCTAGCTCATTTATATAGACATTATAACTTGTATTTTTATCTAAATTTACCTTAACTTGCATTATTTTCTCACAGTGATGGTATAAATAATTGATAATTTTTATTCATCTTATAATATATCGTATTTAAATCCGTTTTTAAAATTTTATTGAAGTTACTACCTAAAATTTTTTCATTAAATGGTACAAAATGCAATATATTTTGTTTATAAGAAAATTTATTGATAGGATTATGTTCTTTTTCTTCTATTAAAAGTAATTTTTCATCATGAAGTTTTGAAAGGCTTTCAAAATACTGATGATATTCAAAAATTTCGGCTTTGTTTAATTTTAAAGCATAATAATACAAAGTAAGTCCTAGTTGAATTTGCTTATTTAAATCAAGCATAATAGAAGCAATACCTTCTATATCTTCAAAATTTGAGCTTAAAACCACCGATGATTTTAAATCCGCAAAATCCCCTTTACCTGCTTTTAACACAGGAATTTTTAAAGTAAAAAGAAAACTTTTTTCTTTTTCAAAAAGATAATCCTCCACCACTAGCAAACCTATGCTAGTATTTTCCATAAAAGGTTTAATGTTTTTTATATTTGTACTTTCAAAGTCAAATATCACTTCAGTACTATTTTTATGCAAGGCTTTAAGTTTATAATACATAGGATTTAAAGTAGGATTAATCACTTTAAAATAAAGCTTTTTACTATTAATCCTTATATGCAAAAGCAAGCTTGCAAAAATAAGCTTTTCTATGGCAAACTCACTCATTTTTTTCATATCTATAATACAAAGTATATTATCCCCAAAAGGCGATGGAAAGCGTCCTAAACTTGTTTTAACATTAGTAAAAACACTTTGTAAAACTTTAGGATCGCCTACGATTAAAATACTATCATTTGGCATTAAAATAAGCCCAGGTCTTGCTAAAATAAATTCATTATTTCTATAAACCATTACGATTTTAAAGCGTTTTTGACTAATAGAACTTATATGTCTGTAAGCAAAGCTTGATCCTGCAGGAATTCTAACCTCCATAATCTCACCTTGCCCAAGTCCTATAAATTGAGCAGTTGATGGCATATTATCCAAACAGCCTGTTAATCTCGTGCTTAAAGTATCATAGATATTAATCACTTCACAAAAATTATCATCAATTTGAGTATTCCATAAATCCATGATAACTATATTTAATCTTGGGTGTAATTTTCTTAAATTTTTATAGCAAGCTAGCATATCAGCTTCTTCTTGCATGTAAATGATAGCTTGATGGAATTTTTCTTTTAATAAATTTTCTAGCTTAATCAAACTCGTAGGATCAAACTTATAAAAAGAGATTTGTTCATTTTCTAAGCTTAAATCCACACTATCATCATTATAATAAACAACACTCAAAGACTCTTTGAAAGTTTTATTGCTATGAATTTTCCTTAAAAAATCTTTCGCATAAACTCCATCAGCTAATAATAAAATTTTATTCATTTACACCTCTAAAATATAAAGTATAATTATAGCAAAGTTATAGTTTATATTTTAAAGTTTTTAATACTGGTTTTTGTTTTAAAAATACTTTTATCAAAAATATGCTTAACAAACTAGCAATCACTATAAAAATAATATAAATATAAAAATATTTCTCATATATAAAATTAACAACAAAGGGAGTTAAAAAACCTAAAATCGCATATGAGATATTATAAGCAAAAGAAAGACCACTTGATCTTAACTCTGTAGTAAAAATTTGAGTCATAAAAATAGGAGCAAAAGCTATAATACCTTGCGCAAAACAAGCAAGTAAATAAAATGATAAAAACCACTCATTATAAAAGCTAAAACTTATACCAAAAGCTCCAAAAACCACAGTAAAAATCAAGCAAATCCTAAAATGTCCTAAAAAATCCGCTAAATACCCTTGTGCTAAACTTCCTAATATGATCATAATTATGGCCAAATTTTGATATGTCAAAGCAGTAGTTTTACTAACTCCTAATAAGCTTTCAAAATATTGCGGTAGTATCATTAAAGTAGCTACCCCGCTTGTTAAAACCACAGTAAGTAAAGCACATATTAACATACTTTTTTTATGTGTTTTTAAAGCTTGTAAAAGTGGAAAATTTAAAATTTTTTCTTTTTCTTTTATGTTTTTAAAAGCCGGCGTTTCATTAAGTTTTGTGCGTAAAAATAAAGCTAATATACCAAAAAATCCCCCTATAAAAAAAGGAATTCTCCAAGCAAAGCTTTCTACTTCTTCTTTATCAAAATACGCATATATACTTAAAGTCGCTAAATTTCCAAGTAATAAACCTAAAGTCAAAGTCGCTGAAATAAAACCAAGTGCCAAACCAAGTCTTTTTTTACTTACAAATTCACTCACAAAAATCCAAGCACCACTAACTTCAGCTCCTATGGCTAATCCTTGAGCTATCCGTATGATAAAAAGCATAAAAGTAGCTAAAAGTCCTATGCTTTCATAAGTAGGTAAAAAGACCAAAATAAAACTTGGCACAACCATCAAAAGCATGCTAATATAAAAGACATTCTTACGCCCTTTAATATCTGCAAAATGTGCTAAAACAACAGCACCAAAAGGTCTAGCTAAATACCCTGCTCCAAAGGCTACATAAGTATAGATTAATGGCCAAAAATCATCATTTTGAGGAAAGAAAATTTTTGCAAAAACACTTGCAAAGAAGATAAATAAAACAAAATCATAAAATTCTAAAATACCACCTAAAGAAGCATAGATGGTATTTTTAAAAGCTTTTTGCATTATTAAATTTTGCCACCTTCGATTACCACATCATCAGCTTTTATATCATCACTAAAAAATGGCTTTAAGGTTTCATCGTAAGCTTTGTGAAAAAACTGCTCATTTTGTAATTTTACAATCAAATCATTGATAAATTTCAACATAGCTTCATCGCCTTTTTTTACAGCAGGAGCTATGACATCATGATTTCCAAGTTCTTTAATCACCACTTCAAAATTTGGATTTTCTTTAGCCCATGCAAAAAGCAATGCATTATCATGACTTAGCGCATCGCCTCTTTTGCCGATTAAAGCTGCAAAGGTTTCTGTGTTTTGATCAAATTTAATCGTTTTAATTTCTGGCATATTTTTTGTAAAATACGCATCAGCTGTTGTGCCTTTATTTAAAATCAAAGTTTTATTTTTTAAATCATCTATAGTTTTAATATCTGATCCTTTAGGAGCCACTACTCCAAGAGCAACTTTCATATAAGGTAGTGCAAAATCCACCACAGCTTCTCTTTCTGGAGTTTTAGTAAAATTAGCTAAGATTAAATCTACTTTATTTGACTCTAAAAACTCCACCCTATTTGCTGCTTCGACTAAAACAAATTGCACTTTAGACTCATCCCCTAAAAGCTCTTTTGCTATACGTTTAGCAAAATACACATCATAGCCTTGATTTTTCCCTTGTGCGTCTAGGTAGCCAAATGGAGGTTTATCACCAAACACACCTATACGGATAACACCTTGTTGTTTGATTTTTTCTAAGGAGTTTTCATTAGAACTTGAATTTGAGCAGGCGCTAAAAAAAAGTGCCATTAAAAACGATAAAAGAAAAATCTTTTTCATATTTTTTTCCTTAATGATTGAAATTTAAATTTTTAAACCTTATATTAATTTTTTAAACAAATCTTTTCTAAAATAAAATTAACAATGAAAATCAAACAAATTGAGAAATTTCTTCACACGATCTGTCTTTGGATTTTCAAAAAATTCATCAGGCTTTGAAATTTCTACTATTTTTCCATCATCCATAAAAACTATTTTATCAGCAACTGCTCTTGCAAAACCCATTTCATGGGTAACTATAAGCATAGTCATGCCATCTTTTGCTAAATTTAAAATCACATCTAAAACTTCACGCACAATTTCAGGATCAAGCGCTGCTGTAACTTCATCAAAAAGCATAATTTCAGGATTCATACAAAGGCTTCTAACTATGGCTATACGTTGTTTTTGCCCACCACTTAACTCTTTAGGATAAGCTTTTAATTTATGCAAAAGCCCTACTCTATCAAGCCAGTATTTTGCTTCTTCTAAAACCTCTTCTTTTTTTCTTTTTTGAACCTTTAAAGGTCCTAAAAGTATATTTTGCTCCACATTTAAATGATCAAAAAGTTCATAAGATTGAAACACCATACCTATTTTTTGGCGAATTTGAGTCCATTTTTTATAATTTTTATCAATTTTCTCATCATCTACAAAAATAGCCCCATCAGCCATTTCTTCTAAGCCATTAATACATCTTAAAAGTGTAGATTTCCCACAGCCACTTGGACCTAGTATAACCACTACTTCTTTTTGATTTACTTCTAAATTTATATCTTTTAAAACATGATGATCATCATAATATTTTTGTAAATTTTGTATTTTTAAAATGCTCATATTAGCTCCATTTTTTCTCTAAAAACTTTGAATATACTGACAAAGGATAACAAAGTATAAAATAAATCAATAAAATCAAACCATAAATCACAAAAGCTGCGTAAGAATTTTGAAATAAATTAAGCTCAATCACTTGTTGGCCTACTTTAATAAGCTCTATACCACCGATTAGATAAATCACTGAAGTGCTTTTAATAATTCTTGTAAAAAGATTAATACTCATTGGTAATAATCTTCTTAAAGATAAAGGTATAATGATAAAAAGATAAACTTCAAATTTATTAAAACCTAAAGAAAGCCCTGATTCATACTGGTGTTTTGGTATGCTTGCTAAAGATGATCTAACTAAATCCATCATCTCAAACACGCCCCAAATACTAAAAACAATAATACTAGAACCCAAAGCACTCAAATGCCATCCAAACCATTTCGCCAAGCCAAAATGCACTATGAAAAGCCAAACAATCAAAGGCATAATACGTACAAATTCAAGCATAAAACGACAAAAAGCATAAAGGATTTTATTTTTAGAATGCATTAAAATTCCAAAAAATACTCCTCCTATGAGTGAAATTAAAACACTAATTAACGAAAGCTCTAAAGTAACCTTTAAACCTTGTGCTAGTCTAAAAAAGGTATCTTGATTTAAAATTTCAAACATAATTTAACCTTTTTTCTATACGGTTTAACACTAAAGATAAAGGTAAAATCAAAATCAAATAACAAAGCACCAAAGCAAATAAAGCTTCATTACTTTTATAATAAAGTCCTATAAGATCTTTAGCCACATATACTAAATCTGCTAAAGCAATAATGCTTACTACTGAAGTTTCTTTGAGTAAAAAAATGATATTTGCACTAATGCTTGGCATAGCTATACCCAAAGCTTGAGGCATGATAATATAGCAGAAATTTTGCCATTTACTCAAACCCAAAGAAAGTCCTGATTCGTATTGTTGTTTTTTCACTGCTTCCATGCCTGCTCTTAAGCTCTCAGCCATATAAGAACCACCTAAAAAACTAAGTCCTATCACAGCACAAGCAAAAGAACTAAGGTGTATCCCAAACTCAGGCAAGGCATAATATAAAAAGAAAAGTTGGATTAATAAAGGTGTGTTTCTTGAAAATTCTATATAAATTTTACAGATTGTATTTAAAAAAGAAAATTTAAAATAACTTACTCCCACACAAAATAAACCTACTAAAAATGAAAAAAATACTCCATAAATAGCAAGTTTTAAAGTAAGCCAAGAAGCTTGTATAAACATAGGGCTAAACTTGATTAAAAAATCAAAATCCATAAAACCTTCCATACTTTAAATACAATATTGTAACAAATAAGACTTAAAAAGACTTAATTAAATTTTGCATTTTTTCTTTATTTAAAATTGCTATTTTACCTTTATTTGTGCAAATAAGCTCATTTTGTTTTAATTCTTTTAAAAAACGCGACAAAGATTCTGGAGGTAAATTTAAAATCACAGCGATTTCTTTTTGCTTTAAATTTTGTAATTTTTCTTCATTTTCTAGTAAAAAGCTTACTAGTCTTGATTTTAAATCCAAAGATTTTTGTCTGATGAAATTTTCTAAAATTCGAATTTTACCGATTAAAGAAGTCAAAAGCAAAAAGCTAAATTCTCCATTTACTAAGCATAATTTTTTAAATTCATCAAAATCAAAAACACAAATTTCACAATCTTGCTCACAAATAGCATTAGCTGGGTAATTAATACCATCAAACACAGGCATTTCAGCTATAAAATTTACTGGAGTTAAAGTATGCAGTGTTAGTTCAAAACCTTTTGCATTCACCTTATATATACGCACTTTTCCACTTAGTAAAATATAAATTTTATTTGCTTTTTCACCTTGAAAAAATAAAATATTCCCTTTGTTAAAATGTTTTTTCTTGCCTTTAGAAATTAAAATTTCAAAGTGTTTATCCATTTTCTTTTTCCATATTTTTAATACTTTCTTTTGCTTTTAAAACTAATTCTTCATCATCTGCAAAATCAAAGAATTTAAAATGATTGCCATGTTGCACTCTACCATCTAGCAAATCCCCGCTTAGTCTGTTTTTTAAATCAAGCTCAGCTATTTTAAATCCATCTAAAGTTTTAGCAAATTCAAGCAAACGACTTGGAATTTCTTTTTGCTTAGTATATAAATAACAAAAACTCTCAAGCCCTACTCTGCCTACCCTACCTCGAAGCTGATGTAAGGTAGCAAGCCCAAGTCTTTCAGCTCCAACAATAACAATCACACTAAGTCTTGGTAGAGAAATCCCCACTTCAACCACCGTTGTAGAAAGTAAAATCGTGCCTTTTTCTCTAAATTCTTGTAAAATTTGATCTTTATTTTTATCTTTTCCATGTGTTACATAAACATTTTTGTATTTGTTTATCCAGTATCCTTGTGCTTGTTCTAGTGATAAATAATCTATATTTTCACTTTCATTTACCAAAGGATAAATGATGATTACTTGATGATTTTTAGCTAGCTCATCGTCGATTTTTTTAAGCAAATATTTAAAATCTTTATCTTGTATGCAAAAAGTTTTAATGTCTTTTTTAAAAGGCATTTGTTTAATAAAACTAAAATTTACAAGCTCACTTTGTATCATAGAAAGAGTTCTTGGTATAGGTGTAGCAGAAAATTGCACGATATGCGGAGCATATTGAGAGTTTTTGCTAAGCTCACTTATTTTTTGTCTTTGATTAGAACCAAAACGGTGTTGCTCATCTATCATCACTAAAACTGCTTCAAATTCTTCTTGATGAATGAGTGCATGTGTACCTATGATAAAATGAGCTTGTTCTTTTAATTTTGCTAAATCTTTATCTTTTTTACCACCTTTTAAAAGCAATACATTAACAAAATCAGGCAAAAGTCTTTTTGCTTCATGATAAATTTGCTCTGCTAATATACTAGTTGGAGCCATTAAAATGGCCTTTTTAGGATACACTAGCAAACTTGCAGCAAGTATAACCAAAGTCTTACCACAACCCACATCGCCCATTACCACACGCCTTTTAGCAACTTTATTTTGTAAATCTTTTTTAATATCTTCTATCGCTAAAAGCTGATCATTTGTAGGGCTAAATTCTAAACCTTTAAGCCAAGATCTTATATCAAAAAGTTCTATTTCATAAGCATTTTGTGATATTTTTTTACCCTTTAAACGCCTTAGATGATTAAAAATTTCTATATATTTTAAGTCTTTAACTATGGCGTTAAAATTTTCATAAAGAGTTAAATCATCATAATTGTGTAAATTTAAAAGTAAATTAATGTATTTTTGTTCTAAATTTAGTGCTTTTAAATTAGCTTCATTGACATATTTTAAAATAAGTTTTTTTATACTTTCATCTTTAATAGAACTAATTTGGTATTTAGGGACTATTTGACCTATATTTGTTACTATTTTTGGGTTTATAAACTGCCAAATTCCATTAAAAAAATTCATCTTTGCATGGATACAAACCAAAGCATTATGCTTAAAAATTTTAAAATGCCATTTATTAGGATGAAAAATTACTATATTTGCTTTTATACCCCATTCTAAACATTCACAAAGCATAAAAAGCTGAGAGTGATGATTTTGCGTGCTGATAATTTTTACATTTTGGGTACAAAATGTATCTTTTGGAAACTTTGAAATTCTAAAATCATCAAATTTTTTAGGTAAAATCAAAGCCAAATCGATACAATTTTTAACCCCTAAAGCATGAAGTAGTTTTAAATCCTTTTCTTCAACTTTCATTTTCTATACTTGCAAAACTCACTTTTGTAATTTCACTATGAGCTTTAATAAAGTCATTTAGTTCATCTAAGGTAGTGTTTTTGATCTTTTGCATTTCTTCTTTTAAATTTCCAAGTTTTAAACCATGTAAATATTCATTTAGCATTATATCTAGTCTTTTAGCCAAGCTTTCATACCTTAAAGGCATAGAACCTACTAAAAATTGCTTAGCTAGTTGAAATTCTTTTTCACTCACTCCATTTTGGACAAAATTTTCAAAAACTTCCTTAACTAAAGCTTTAGCCTCATTAGAGCTTTCATTTTTAGTTTGCAAATACCCAAAAACTCTACTATAATTTAAATTTACATCAAGCATAGCATATGCTGAATACGCCAAGCCTCTTTTCACACGCACTTCTTCCATCAAACGCGAACCAAAACCACCTTGACCCAAGATAAATAAAGCAAGTTTAGCTAAATACATTTTTTCATCATTAATTTGTATATTAAATGGAGAGCAAAAGTATATATAAGCTTGTTCGGTACTTTTTTGCTCAGTTACTTCTATACTCTCATCAATGAGTTTGTAACTTTTGTTTTGATTTGGAGTATTTCTTTTTAGAATTTGGCAAATTTTTTCTACTTTAATCTTTACTTCATTTTCTTTAATATCTCCACCAAAAACAAATAAAGCATTATCAAGCACTAAATTTTCACTCATAAAATCTTGCAATTCTTTTAAGCTAATCTTTTCTATGCTTTCTTTAGTCCCATCAAGACCACTAGCAAAAATTTCATCTTTGAAAACATTTTTATTTAAAAGTCTTTTTGCTTGATAATCATAATCAGTGTTTAAACTTGCAAGCTCACCTAAGGCTAAAGTTTTTAATCTTTGTAAGATTTTTTCATCAAAACGCACATTTAAAAACAATTCTTGCAATTTTTCTAAAGCAAAATCAAAATGTTCTTTCAAGCATTTAATACTAATTTGAAAATGCTCAAAACTAGCCTTAGCATAAAGCTCTATAGCACGGTATTCTAAGTTTTTAAAAAACTCATCATCACTTCCTTCGTTTAAAAGCCTAGCAAGCATACTTGCACAACCTCTATTGTGTTTTTCTGCTATTTTTCCACTATTTTTAAAAATGAGTTTGAAAAATACTACAGGAAGCTCATTTTCATACTCATATATTACGCCTATTTTAGTATTATTAAAGTCTAAATTTAGCATTAAAACCTTTCTAAAATATTATAAGCTGTATCGCGTTTAGCAGGTAATTCCCCTATATCTTTGATAAGTTCTATCATTTGTTCTTGATTCATTCTGTATTTTGCACCCGCTGCAGCTACAACATTTTCTTCCATCATAGTCGAACCTAAATCATTTGCACCAAATTTTAAAGCAAGTTGGCCTATTAAAGAGCCTTGTGTTACCCATGAACTTTGTAAATTTTTAAAATTATCCAAATACAATCTTGCTAAAGCTAGCAATCTTAAATATCTATTAGAGCTTTGTTTGATGATTTCAGGGTGTTTTTTGATTAAAGGGGTATTTTCACTTTGAAATGACCACAAAATAAAAGCTCTAAAGCCATTTGTTTTATCTTGTAAATTTCTTAAATGATCAAAATGTTCGATAATTTCCTCATCATTTTCAACCGTACCAAACATCATTGTAGCAGTACTTTTCATACCTATATTATGCGCACTCTCATGCACCCTAAGCCAAGTAGCTGTGTCACATTTGTGTGGTGCGATGATATCTCTTACCCTATCGCTTAATACTTCAGCACCCGCTCCAGGTATAGAAAAAAGTCCTTTAGCTTGTAATCTTTTTAAAACCTCTTCTATAGAAATTTTAGAAACTCTTGCTATATAAGCTATCTCTACTGCTGAAAAACCATGCACAGTGATGGTTGGATAATTAGTTTTTATATAAGAAAGTAAGTCTTCATACCATTCTATTTTAAGTTTTGGGTGTACTCCGCCTTGAAATAAAATTTGCGTTCCACCTATGGCTTGTAATTCTTCTATTTTTTGCCCTATTTCTTCGTATTTTAAAATATAAGAATCATCATCTTTTTCTTTTCTACAAAAAGCACAAAAATCACAATCAATACAGCAAATATTTGTATAATTTATATTTCTATCTACCACAAAAGTAGTTATTTTTTCAGGGTGAAGCTCTAATTTTTTCTCATATGCCATTGCGCCTAATTCATACAAAGGTGCATTTTGGAGCAAATTTAATGCTTCTTTTTTGCTTAATCTATTCATTATTAACCTTTTTTATAAAAAGAATTATTATAGCATTTAAATGTAAAATAATCTTAAAAACGCTATAATCAAGCCCTTTAATTTCATATATTCATAGGATACTCATGACTTATAGGTCTTTATTTAAAAACAATAAAACTTTTCGTCTTTTAGCAACAGTACAATTTATAAGTTATTTTGGTGCATGGTTTTCTCAAGTAGGTGTTTTTACTCTTTTAACTAAAGAACTACAAGCACCTGCGAATATCATAGGTTTTTCAGCTATTTTTGTTTTTTTACCTTCTATTATACTTGCACCTATAAATGGAGTTATAGTAGATAGATTTAAACCCAAGAATTTATTGCTAACAATGATTAGTATTGAGATGATTTCTATTTTTATGCTAATTTTTGTAAATTCTTTAGCTATGCTTTGGTTTTTATACTTTTTAACCTTTGTGCGTATGGCGGTTGCAAGTATGTATTTCCAAACAGAAATGTCAGTTTTACCTAAAATTTTAACCCCACAAGAATTAAAACTAGGTAATGAACTTCATAGTATTATATGGGCTGTATCATATGCTTTGGGTATGGGTGCAGCAGGACTTTTTATAGATCTTTTTGGAGTAAAACCAGCTTTTATAGCCGATACTTTAATGTTATTTTGCGCTATGCTTATACTTAAAACTTTAATCTTGCCTGATGAAAAAAACACCACACAAAACAATCTTTTTATACTAATTAAAGAAGGTTTAGCTTATGTATTTAGCAATAAAAAAATCATTCATTTGATTTTGCTTCATGGAGTTGTAGGGATAACCGCTTATGATGTTTTAATCACTCTTTTAGCTGAATATGAATATGCAAAAGTTATTTCCATACCTCTAGCCATAGGGCTTTCTAATGCCATAAGGGCTATATCTTTACTCATAGGACCTTATGTTCTTAGTCCTTATATTAATAAAAACACTTTAGTATATTTATATTTAGCGCAAGGCGTAGGCATAATACTTTGGGCTTGTTTGCAATTTAACTTTTATCTTGCCTTTATAGGCTTAGTAATGGCAGGTTTTTGCACTTCATCTTTATGGAGCTATACTTACACACTTTTACAAAATGATTGCGATAAAAGATACTATGGTAGAGTGATTGCCTATAATGATATGGTGTATTTAACCTTTAGTGCAATTATTGCTTTTTCAACAGGATATTTATTTGAATTTTATGGAGTAAAATTAAGCCATTTTACTTTTGGCTTAGGAGTATGTTTTATCTTTGCGGCAATTTATTGGTGGTGGTTTAATAAAAAATATAATTAATCCACCTTAGAATAATAAACCCCGCCCGCTGAAAAGTTCTTATCAAAATACGCTGTTTCAGGCACAAGATCTGATTTTCCTGGATATATTCTACCCTCTCTATTTAATATCTTATAAAAACGCTCCATAAGTCTTATTTTAAAATCTTGATCAAAATAAATCATCATATTTCTTGAAAAAATCACATCAAATTTCCCAAGCTTAAACAAAGAATCATCAAAAACATTACAAAGCTCAAAACGACATCTACAAGCTAAAGTCTCTTTTTTAAGCTGATACATCCTATCTTTTACATCAAAATAACGCGTTTTTTGCATAGTGTTTAATCTAGCTACTGAACGCTCTGAATATATCATTTCGTTGCATTTATCTATCATTTTTTTATTAATATCTATACCAACTATATTCATACCTTTAACAAAATTCTCACTTGCTAAAATAGCTAAAGAATACACTTCTTCACCACTTGAACATGGGGCACAAAGCACATTTACAGGTCGATCAAGAGATTTTATATAAAAAATTACATCTTTTAATTGTTCTAATTCTCTAAAAAAATATGTCTCACAAACTGTGATAAAATCCATAGTTTCTTGTTTTAAATTTCTTTGAAACTGCACTTTTTCATTTAATTCACTAAGACTACTTAAACCTAATTCTTGTAAAAATTTAGGAAGTTTTATAGATAAAATATCTTTTTTAGTATTAAGGTTATTTCCGCTTATTTGTTCTACTATTTTTATAAAATCATTCATTTCATTTTCTGTAATTTTTATCATCTTTCCATCCTATGACTTGATAAAATTAATTATTTCTTTTTTGAGCTCTATTAAACTCATAGGCTTTAAATTTGGGTTAGTATCTCTAGCTTTTTTTGGCATTCCATATACTATAGAATCTGCCTCATTTTCACACAAGCACCTTACCCCAACCTTATAAAGCTCAAACAAAGATTTAGCACCATCATCACCCATTCCTGTCATAATTAAAGCTAAAATTTTATGATATTTGTAAAGATTTACAGCCGAATGAAATAACACATCTATCCCTGGATTAAAACTACTTGTTTGCTCTGTAGCATTTAATACCAAAGCATTATTTCCGCTTAAAACCATATTTCTTTGACAAATATAAATTTTATTTTTTAAAACTTCTTTATCGCTTGGTATAACCACATCACTTTTTGCTTCTTTGTTGAATTGATTTACAAAAGAAGGAATAAAAGCTGGGTTCATGTGCTGAGCAATCACCACCGCGCAGTCTTTAAGTTCTACATCGTTTAGTAAAAACTTTAGTTGGCTTGGACCACCCGTTGAAGAACCAATCAAAATAAGCTTCATTTTTTACCTTAAATAATTATTGTTATTATATCAAATAAATATTTGAAAATATCAAAAAATAATTATATACAAGAAAGAAAAATTTTAATTAAATATGATAAAATTAATACTTTAAAATTTCAACGATAAAGTGATTATTAAATGTTAAGAGAGAAAATTTACATAGCAAGTGACCATGCTGGCTTTATTTTAAAGCAAGAAATTATCAATTTTTTACAAGAAAAAAATATAAGCTTTGAAGACTTAGGTCCTTTTAGTGATGATCGCTGTGATTATCCTGATTATGCACATTTATTAAGCTCTAAAATTGATGAAAATAGTTTTGGAATTTTAGTATGTGGTTCAGGCATTGGTATGAGTATAGCAGCAAACCGCCATACAAACATACGCTGTGCATTATGCAATGAACCTTTAAGTGCTAAACTCTCAAGAGAACATAATGATGCAAATGTTTTAGCCTTAGGAGCTAGACTAACCGGAGCTGATATGGCTTTTGAAATCATCTCAAATTTTATCAATACTTCTTTTAGTGGTGGAAGACATTGCATGCGAATTAGCAAAATAGAGGCAAAATTATGATTTTAAGTTGGCTTGTATTAACTATATTAATTTGTGTTAGCATTTATATGACTATTATGTTGCTTTATTATAAAACTTTACTTCATAAAGAAAAAGTAGCAAAAGAATTTATAAAAAACAACCTTGATGATACTGAAATAGTTATTAGAAAACTACAAGTACAGCTTCAAAGAAGTTTAGGCAATATTGACATTTTAACTGAGGAATTAAACAAAAGCAAAGCAGACTTAACCTCTCTTAGAACAAGAAATTCACAATATCGTATCGAAAATGAAAAATTAAGACAAAGAATTAAAGAATTAGAAGCAAAAATCGAGGCATTATTATGATGAAAGAACAAGATAAAAAATACTTATTAGATAGCATTAGAGCTATTAAGGATTTTCCAAAAGAAGGGATTATCTTTAGAGATATCACTACTTTGTTAAACAACAAAGAAGCATTTGCATTTTTAATGGATCACTTGGTAGAAAAGTATCAAAACGCAAAGCTTGATTATATCGTTGGTATAGAAAGTAGAGGTTTTATTTTTGGAGCTGCGCTAAGTGCTAGATTAAAACTACCTTTTGTGCCTATTAGAAAACCAGGCAAATTACCTTCAAAATGCTTGCAAGAATCTTATAGCTTAGAATATGGCAGTGACACTATAGAAATTCACATTGATGCATTTAATAATCAAAAGGCGAATGTTTTACTTATAGATGATCTCATCGCCACAGGTGGCACGGCTATCGCTGCTGTTAAACTCATAGAAAAACTCAATGCAAAATGCGTTGAAGCTTGTTTTTTACTAGAATTAAAAGATCTTGATGGGGCTAAAGAATTAGCTAAATTAACTTCTATTTATAGTGTTTTAGAGGTTTAAAATGGAAGAATTTTTAAAACAACTTTTGTATGATTATAAAAACTGGGCTTATATCATCGTGTTTTTATGGTGCATACTTGAGGGAGAACTTGCACTTATTTTAGCAGGTATTTTTGCACATGAAGGCCATGTGAATTTAGGACTTATCATCTTTGTAGCAGGTTTAGGTGGTTTTGTAGGTGATCAAATATATTTTTATATAGGAAGATATAACAAAAAATACATTCAGAAAAAACTTCGCACCCAAAGGCGTAAATTTGCCATAGCACATTTGCTCTTGCAGCGTTTTGGTTGGCCTATTATATTCATACAAAGATATATGTATGGCTTTAGAACCATTATACCTATGAGCATAGGACTAACGCGTTATAGTGCGAAAAAATTTGCTTTTATTAATCTCATTAGTGCTTGGGCTTGGGCTGCTATAACTATCTTGCTTGCTTGGTTTTTTGGGAAAGAAATTTGGCTTGCAGTGGAATGGGCTGGAGATCACTGGTATTTTGCAGTGCCTATTATTGCTTGTTTCTTACTTGCTTTATTTTTAGGTATGAAACAAATAGAAAAATCAATACTTAGAAAAAGGACTCATAAATGACTTTTAATTTTAAAGAAGAAGCTATAAATTCTATAAATGCTGATTTTGAAATCATTTTAATACAAGATAAAAAGATAGAAAAATACGCTCAAAGCCAAGAACTTTTTAAACTTTCAAACTACAAAGGCGAAGGAATTTGCATAGATATGCAAAATAAAATTCTTTATAGCGAACTTAAAAGCTTAGAATATGAAGATATAAGACTTGCTTTTGCAAATGCCTATAAGGCTTTAAAAAAACTTGAAATTCAAAGTGTTAAAACAAAAAGTGTTGTAGGAAAATGCGTAGTAAATAGTTTTAATGCTATGATTCAAGGATTTACTTTTGGTGCTTATGAGTTTGATAAATACAAAAAAGAAAAAACACCGAGTAAATTAGAGAATATTTTCATCTCAAAAGATGAAATCAATGACAAAACATACAACCTAGAAGAAGCTTGTATAGGTATAAACTATGGTCAGGTTTTTTCAAATGCTTGCGATTTTGCAAAAAATATCGTAAATGAAATTCCTCAAATTTATACTCCTGCAAAAATGGCTGAAGACGCACTTAGTTTAAGTCAAAATGATTGCAAGATTTCATGTAAAATTTATGAAAGTGATTTCTTAGAGCAAGAAAAAATGCAAGCATTTTTAGCGGTAAATCGTGCTTCAATCCATCCTCCAAAACTCATTCATCTTTCATATAAACCACAAAATCCAAAAATGAAAGTAGTGTTTGTAGGCAAAGGGCTAACTTATGATAGTGGTGGACTTAGTTTAAAACCTGCTGATTATATGCTAACGATGAAATCTGATAAAAGTGGCGGTGCGGCGGCAATGGCTATTATTAAAGGTGCAAGTGAATTAAACCTTGATATAGAAGTGCATTCTATCATCGGTGCAACTGAAAATATGATAGGTGGAAATGCTTATAAGCCTGATGATGTGCTTATTTCAAGAGAAGGTGTGAGTATAGAGGTTAGAAATACCGACGCAGAAGGAAGATTAGTTTTAGCAGATTGTCTTTCACTTGCTCAAGATCTAAAACCTGATTTATTAATAAATCTTGCTACTTTAACCGGAGCTTGCGTGGTAGGACTTGGAGAATACACAAGTGCCATCATGGGAAATAATGAAGATTTGCAAAATGATTTTTTCAAAGTAAGTAAAAAAAGTGGAGATTTAGCTACTATTTTACATTTTAACCCACACTTAAAAGAGCTTATAAAATCAAATATAGCAGATGTTAGCAATACCTCTTCAAGTCGTTATGGCGGGGCTATTACTGCAGGG
>NZ_JANQCW010000012.1:0-45667 GCF_024723635.1 Campylobacter sp. W0066.1
GCGTGGTAAATGGTGATGGGAATATAGAAGTAGCTAAGATAATTTATGATGAAAAACAAATTTCATTAGAAAAAATCTTAGAAATTTTTCTCAAAATGCACGATCCAACAAGCCTAGATAAACAAGGTGCTGATAAGGGGATACAATATAGATCAGTTATTTTTTATCAAACTAATGAGGAGTTAAAAACCATTAGTGATTTTTTACAAAAAGTACAAAAATATTACGCTAAAGCCATAGTTACACAAGTTTTAAAATTAGAAAAATTTTATAAGGCTGAGGATTATCATCAAAAATATTTTAAAAATAATCCCAGCCAAGCTTATTGTAGATTTGTCATTACACCAAAGCTAGAAAAACTAGTAAATTATTCCTAATTTTTCTTTTTAGAAATAGGGCAAACCCCAAGTGGACAAGCTTGTTTTCCACTAAGCACTCTTATAGGACAAACAGCAAAAATACCCGTTAATAAAGGAATTAAACCCAATAATCCCCACCAAGTTGAAAAATAAACTCCTAAAGAAAACGCCACTATGGCTAAAGCTATTCTTAGCACTCTTTCTAATTTACTCATAATTTCTCCTTTTTGTTGATATTATAAGTATTTCTGTGATAAAGTTACAAAGAAATTAGTATTATTTTAGATCTTTCAAGTTTGATTTTACCTTCTTTTTCTAATTCTTTTAAAATTCTTGAAACAGCTTCTCTAGCGCTTCCTAAGTGATTAGCTAAAGCTTCATGGGTAATTTTTAAAGTATTATTACTAGCATTTTCTTTTAAAAAATCACAAATTCTAGAAGATAAAGGCATAAATAAAGCTTGTTCTAAAACTTTGATTAAGGTGTTAAAACGCTTAGTGATTAAACTTAAAACATAATCATTAATTTTTGGGTATTTTTCTTTTAAAATTTGAAAAATCGATGAGGGGATGATGGCTATACTTGTATTTTGAGTACTTTGTATAAAAACATCATAAGATATGCCATCCATATTACACTCAGAGCAAATAACACATTCATCATTTTCTTTAAGGTGAAAAAGTGTTATTTCTTTTGCGTTTGGAGTTAGAATAAAAGCTCTAAGCTCGCCTTTTAAAATTTTATATTATCATTGACCTTAAAGTCCTTTTCAATGCTTATTATTTGTAAGTGCTCTTGTATAAGTTTGAGATCTTGTTTTTCTATTTCAAAACGAGAAAGAAAATTTTCCATGTTTTTAAGTTTTAAAAGCCTATAAAAGGCTTTTAAATTTTAGTGGCAACCACAACCACCACATCCACAACTTTGACTAAAGAAGCTTTCTAGAGCTTGCATATTTGGAAGTTCTGTTACTTCATTTACTAATTCTTTATAAGCAACCACACCATCTTTAACTACAAACACTGCTCTAGCTAAAATTCCCTCAAGTGGACCATCAGCCATTAAAACACCATATTTTTCACCAAATTCTCTAGAAACAAAATCACTTGCAACAGTTAAATTATCTATACCTTCAGTTGAGCAAAAACGACCCATAGCAAATGGTAAGTCCATACTAACTACGATTACTTCTACACCGCTTGCTGCTGCTTTTTTATTAAATTCTCTAGCTTCAGTTGCACATACTGGAGTATCAAGGCTTGGTACGCTGATAATAATTTGAGTTTTGCCTTTTGGAGCAATTTCAACACCTGAAAGATCTTTAGCTTTTAAGGTGATATTTGGAGCCGTATCGCCAACTTGGATGTTATTTCCTTTTAAATTTACTTTATTTCCTTTGAATAATACACTATTCATTTTTTCTCCTTGAATGATTTTTATTAATCATAATATAAAAAGATTAATAAAGTCTTATTTTTATTCTTCTTTGCACATACCTGCTTCGATTAGAAAACACGAAGGTTGATAATTGCTTTTTTTAATCTTGTCATATTTTGCATAGCTTAAGTATAAAGTATCCTTAGCTCTAGTTACAGCTACATAAAAAAGCCTTCTTTCTTCTTCCAAACTTCCACCCATGCTCATGAGTTTTTGATTAGGAAATCTTCCTTGTGCAAGATCAATTACAAATACAAGTTCAAACTCAAGCCCCTTACTTGCATGTATACTTAAAAGATTAACCCCACTACCACTACTCATTTCACTAGCACCAAGAGTAAGAAAATTATAATATTTATAATTATCACTGTAATTTTTAGCAAGTTCTTTTAATACAAACATTTTTGCGTTGATCTTTTCTAAAATTTCATTTTTTTTATTTAAATCAACATTGGAGTTTTTATTAGTCGCTCTTTTAGTTGCTAAAATATCACAAATTTCTTTAAAATAATCATTTTCTAAGATCAAATTTACAAGCTGGGTTGAAACCTTACACTCGCTTGCTTTTTTAATAAAAAGATAAATTTTTTCAAGATTTTTCGCACAAAGCTCGTTGATTTTAGGAAGGCTTAAAATAGGGTGGGTGTTAAATTCGCTTTCTAGGTTAAATCTTGAAGGCGAGGCTAACTCCTCAATATCATCAAAAAGTCCTAGTTGGTAACTTTGTTTTTTGTATTTTTTTAAACTCACACTACTATCAGGATTTAAAAAACCTTTAATCAAACTAGAATGTCCTAATTTTAATAAAGCGTCAAAAATATCTTTTGCTAAAACCCCACCAACTCCTTTGGTGTATTCAAGTAAATGTATAAAAGCCATGATATCTTTTGGATTAAGCACGATTGCAAGCATAGAACAAAAGTTTTTAACTTCCAAGCTTTCAAAAAAGCTTCCCCCACCTTTTCTTTTGCTTGCTATACCAAGTTCTCTTAAGGCAACCTCTACTCCATCTGCACTAGAATTGTTTCTAAAAATAACAGCGATTTCATCAAGATTAACCCCGCTTTGTAAGATTATTTTTGCTATGGTAGAGTATTGATCAAATAATTCATTAAAAGTTAGCAAACTTGGTGCTTTAAAATCTCCTTCCCTAGTTACAATCAATTCTTTAGGATATAATCTTTCATTGTTTAAAATAACCTTATTAGCTAGTGCAAGTATATTTTTACTAGAGCGATAGTTTTTATTTAAAGTAAAAATATTTGCATCGATAAATCTATCTTTAAAACTTCCTATAATAGAAATATCAGCTCCATTAAAAGCATAGATACTTTGATCATAATCACCCACACAAAATAAACTTTTGCTTTTAAAAGCATCAATTAATGAACCTTGTAAAGTATTAGTATCTTGGTACTCATCTACTAAAATCTCATCAAATTCAAAATGATGTGAAACTAAAACATGTTTTAATTTGATCAATAAATCATTAAAATCCACATAGTTAAAACGTGCTTTTTCTTCTTCGTATTCTTTTAAAATATCCTCATAAATTTCAGCATAAACAGCTTGTTCATCATAATTTTGACAAAACCAATTATAAAATTCATCTAAATTTGCATTAGTATTTTGAAATAAAGAATACACATCATACAAATAACTTGGCATATAAGGTTTAGTATCACTTAGATGGTGAAAAGTGCGTTTTTCAAAAATGGAACGTAAAAGAATTTTAAGCTCACTTGCAGGTTTTAAAATAATATCATGATTTAATTCTTTAAGCAGAGAATAAGCAGTGCTATGAAAAGTTCCTGCTGTGATTTTTGAAGTAATGCTTTTATCAAAATACCTACTAAGTCTTTCTATCATTTCTTTACTAGCTTTGTTTGTAAAGGTTAAAAGCATAATTTTTTCAGGCTTTATACCATTTTGAAGCAAAAAGGCTATTCTTGCAACTATGGTTGAAGTTTTACCTGTGCCTGCACTTGCTATGATTAGATTGTGTCCAAAAGGAGCACTAGCAGCTTTGTATTGTTCTTCATTTAAACGCGATAAGGGCATGAGCTTCCTAGTTTAAAATTATATTTTGTATATCATTAAAATAAAAATGATTGATACTATCTTTATATTCATAATAAAGCGTAAGTTTATGAGAATCTAAAATAGTCTTAACAATATATAATCCAAGTCCAAAACTATCTTTATTTTTTTTACCTTGCGTAAAGGCTTGAGTATAGTATTTTAAGTCTTTATCTAAAGCTTTTCCTTTGTTTTTAAAGCAAAGATAATCTTTAGTTATTTCTATAGTAACGCAATTTTCATCAGAATATTTTGTCGCATTATCTATCATATTTTTCATCGCAGTAGTAAAAAGTTTAAAATCCACATTAACGCTAAAACTTTCTTTTATGCTAATTTTTACTTTTTCATCATCACTCATAGCTATATCTTTAGCTTCATCTAAAAGATCTAAGATATTGTATTTTTTTAAATTAATTAAACCAGCACCTGAAGTAATTTGCTCAATGGCTGCAAATTCATTAATCAAAATTTCCAAACGATTAAAAGCGCCTACTAATCTTTCTTTATATTTGCTATCTTCAAGCATTTCTAAAGTAATTAAACCTTTAGTAATGGGGGTTTTTAACTCATGCATAATATTTCTTAAGAAAAATTGCCTTGAAGTGTTTAGTTTTTGAATTCTTAAAATAGACTCATAAAAGGCTGTTGCTACTTGAGAAATTTCATCATTACCTTTACTGACATTTTGAATTTCATTGAGTTTGTTTTCGCCAAATTTATCTATTTGTCTTTTTAAAGCTCTAAGTGGTTTTAATTTTCTAATGATAAAAATATATAAAATCAATAAAACCATTACCACTATACTAGCAATAAGCTTAATCACAAAATAACGATAACCTTGATATTCTAAATCTTTATACAAATAAAGCTTACCATCAAAAATGATTTTTAAATACACATTATCTTCTAAAGTAATGATTTCAACCACACCCGTGCTAGTTTGAGCGCGTGCTATGGTTTCAGCCTTATAGATGATTTTTCTTATAGAAGATGGCGCGGTTAGTTCTATCATCTTGTAATTTTTTGTTTGCTCATAAAATTCTTTTTCGCTAATTACATGATTAAAATACAATAATCTTGCATTAGCTATAAAAGAATATTTCGCATTAAGCTCATTAGTGTAATTTTGTTGATCATATTTTATAAGCCATAAAAATGCCAAAATTACACTAACACTAGCAAGTAAAAAAACAAAGGTTATAGTATAAAAAATTGATGATTTATTCATTGAGTTAATTTATATCCTATACCTCTAATTGAATGAATATATTTTGGAGTTTTAGGATCATCTCCGATTTTTTGTCTGATTCTGCTAATGATTACATCTATGCTTTTATTGCTAGAGTCTTCACTAATAGAGCTACAATTATACACAAGTTCTTCACGGCTTACCACTCCACCTTCTTTTTTAATCAAATAACTTAAAATATCAAATTCAGCATTAGTAAAGCTAATCTCTTGATCTTTCATAGTGATAGTATGTTTGTATTTATCATATACAAGATCTTTTTTAACTTGAGCTTGAGCGGTTTTGGTGTTTGAAATTCTTCTTAAATGACTTTTAATCCTTGCTTGAAGCTCTTGAGGATTGTATGGTTTTGGCAAATAATCATCAGCACCCAAATCAAGCGCAGCAACCTTATCACTAATATCATGTCTTGCACTTGAAATGATAATAGGTGTATCATATTTTTTACGAATTTCTTCACACACTTCAAGTCCATCAAGCCCAGGCAAGCTTAAATCCAAAATGATTAAATCATAAGGATTTAAAGCAAGTCTTGAAAGACCTATATAAGGTTCATGAGCAATATCTACTTTCATATCAAATTGCTCTAAATATTCAGCTATAATCTCTGCTAATTCTAAATCATCTTCTATCATTAAAATATTTGTCATTTTTTTCCTTTCTTAAAAAAGTAAAGCTCTAACCATACCGCCTCTATTAATCCAAATTTTAACATATTCTTTGCCTTTATTTAATTCTAAAGCCTTAGATAATTCTTTAAAATTTGAAACTTCATATTGATCAATACCTATGATAATATCACCTTGCTCAAAGCCTATTTTTTCTGCTTTTGATTTTGGAGTAACTTCAGTGATTAAAATACCACTAATATTTTCAGGTATGCGGTATTGTTGTTTATTTTTAGAATCAAGCTCTACTAATTTTAAACCATCAATATAACCTTTTTCATATTGTAGCGATTTTTCATCTGTTTTTAGCATAAATTTAGCTGTTTTGATTTTATTATCTCTTTCATAAGTTACTTCTATAGCTTGTTTTGGGTCAATACTTCCTATATAATTTTTTAAATCCATAGGGCTTTTAATCACAGTTTTATCTACTTTTATAATCAAATCTCCTCTTTTTAGCCCTGCATTATAAGCTGCTGAATCTTTTTGAACTTCTGTTATTAAAGCTCCTTCTTGATTAGTATAAGCTTTTTTAATATCTTGAGTTAAAGCTCCTATAACTACACCTAAATATCCTCTTTCTATTTTTCCATGCTCGATAAGTTTTTGTGCAATAGATTTTGCCATATTAGAAGGGATTGCAAAGCCTATGCCATTATTTCCACCACTTCTTGAAAGTATGGCTGAATTTATCCCAACTAAAGCTCCTCTGCTATCCACCAAAGCTCCGCCTGAATTTCCAGGATTAATAGAAGCATCAGTTTGGATGAAATTTTCATATTGATTTAGACCTATATTGTTTTTATTTAAGGCCGAAATAATCCCACTTGTAACGCTACTTCCAACACCAAAAGGATTGCCTAGAGCAAATACAACATCGCCTTCTAATAATTTATCCGAATCCGCAAAAACCGCAGCAGGTAAGTTTTTTGCTTCTATTTTTATCACTGCTAAATCTGTTTTAGGATCAGCGCCAATTAATTTAGCTTTATATTCAGTACTTGAATCAGGTAAATTTACAGTGATTTTTTCAGCACCTTCTATAACATGATTATTTGTTATAATATAGCCATCACTTGAGATAATTACACCAGATCCAAGTGAACTTACTACTTCTTTTTTATTCTTTTTACTTTTTGGAGCTTGTGGAAAATCAAAACCAAAAAATTGTTTAAAATAAGGATCATTGAAAAAATCATCAATCCCAAAAGAATTACTTTGAACGGTTTTAGAAGTTGAAATATTCACAACTGAATTTTTAACTTTTTGTATAGAATCATGATAAGAGAGTATAGTATTTTGATTATCAGTTGGTAAAGATCTTTTTACATTATCATCTGCTTGTTTAAAATCAATACTAGCACTAAAAAGACTAGTTGCTAATGCCAAAGAAAGAATCATAGTTTTTTTCATGTATTATCCTTTGTAAAATCAATTTATGCAAGTATAAAATTTTATTTTTACACAATTGTAAATAAAACCTTTAGTTTTAAAACTTATAAAAGTTGATTGACTAAGACTAAAGTTTATGATATAATCTTATAAAAAATAAGGGATAATAAATGAGTAATAGTTTATATGAAACACTAGGTGTTTCGCAAAATGCTAGCGCAGATGAGATAAAAAAAGCTTATAGAAAATTAGCAAGACAATATCATCCAGATATCAATAAAGAAGCAGGTGCTGAGGAAAAATTTAAAGAAATCAACGCCGCTTATGAGATTTTAAGTGATGAGAAAAAAAGAGCTCAATATGATAGATATGGTGATTCTATGTTTGGTGGGCAAAGTTTTCATGATTTTTCAAGAAATGCAGGCGGAGCTGATATCAATGATATTTTGAATAATATTTTTGGCGGAGGCTTTGGGGGATTTGGTAGAGGCTTTAGCTCTAGTAATAATTTTAGAAGTGGTTTTGGGGGCTTTGGGGGCTTTGGGGGCTTTGAAGAGGATTTAGACTTGCAAGCAAGTGTTAAAATTCCTTTTGAAAAAGGAATTTTAGGTGGTGAACATACTATAAATATCAATAACGAACAAGTTAAAATCAAAATTCCACATGGCATAAAAGATGGCGAAAAGCTACGCATACGAGGTAAGGGAAAAAGCTTTCAAGGGCAAAAAGGAGATTTGATTTTAAAAGTTGAACTTGAAAAAAGTGATGAATACGAAAGAGAAGATGATGATTTATACAAAAAGGTTGAAATTAGCTTAAAAACAGCACTTTTTGGAGATAAAATCAGCGTGCATACTCCAAGAAAAGAAGTTAAAATCACTATACCGCCAAATTCTAAAAACAATCAAAAAATCAGACTTAAAGGCTATGGAGTGCAAAATAGAAAAACAGACCTTTATGGAGATATGTATTTAATTTTAAATGTAAAAATACCTGATATTAATAGTCTTGATCCTGAATTTGTAAAAATTTTAGAAGAAAAATTACCTTAAAAGGAGTATGCAATGGAGCATAGTTATGATGAACCGGTGTATCTTATAAGCGTTGTTGCAAAAGTTTTAAGCATACACCCACAAACTCTAAGACAATATGAAAAAGAAGGTTTGGTTGAGCCAAGTAGAACTGATGGCAAAATGAGACTATATTCTCAAAAAGATATAGATAGAATCAAAATGATTTTACGCTTAACAAGAGATCTTGGGGTTAATTTAGCTGGTGTTGATGTGATTTTAAAGCTAAAAACAAAAATCGATGAGTTTGAAAATACCATTGAAGAATTAAGATTAGAACTTGATAGAAGAGATAATCCTTCAAAATCAAGAGCAGTGGTCAAACACAGAAGTAATTTTGACTTAATTTTTTTAGAAAAAATAAAATAATATAACATTACAAAAAAAAGGTTGGTGAGTGGATGCTTTTATAACTTTATTTTTAACTGCAGTAGCAGTTGCTGTCGTACTTAATGTTATACTTAAAAAATTTGGAATTCCAACCATTATAGGCTA
Organism: Campylobacter sp. W0066.1; assembly: GCF_024723635.1. NCBI lineage: Bacteria > Pseudomonadati > Campylobacterota > Epsilonproteobacteria > Campylobacterales > Campylobacteraceae > Campylobacter > Campylobacter sp. W0066.1. The sequence continues at coordinate 8,753 of NZ_JANQCW010000012.1, forward strand.
TATAGCCACAGGTTTATTTGTGCGCGAATTTTATGGTTTTAGCACGAATGAAATCATTATCCATGTGGCTGAGTTTGGTATAGTTTTTTTAATGTTTACCATAGGGCTTGAATTTTCATTTAAACACCTTTTAGCAATGAAAAAAGAAGTGTTTTTAAATGGAAGTTTGCAAATGCTAACTTGTGGCTTGGTTTGTACTTTGCTTGTAACTTATATTTTAGGTATAGCAAACCATATAGCAATGATAGCAGGTTTTGCTCTAGCTTTATCATCCACTGCTATAGTTTTAAAAATACTTAATGATAGTGGCGATATCAATGAAGAATATGGCAGAAAAGCTTTGGGAATTTTGCTTTTTCAAGATATTGCTGTAATACCACTACTGTTAATGATTGATATATTTAGCTCTCAAAACGCTGATATTTCAAAGCTTTTATTTACAACCTTAGTTAGTGCTGTGATTTTACTTGTTTTGCTTTATTTTATAGGCAAATACCTTTTTACTTATGTTTTAAAATTTATCATTAAGACTAATGCAAATGAAATTTTTATTGCTACCATTCTTTTTACCGTAATAGGAGCAAGCTTTTTAGCACATTCTTTTGGTTTTTCATATTCACTTGGGGCATTCATAGCTGGAGCTTTGATAGCTGAAACTAAGTATAAACATAAAATAGAAGCAGATTTAGTTCCTTTTAGGGATTTACTTTTAGGATTTTTCTTTATTAGTGTTGGCTTGCAAATTGATTTTCACATAGTTTTTGAAAATTGGTTTTTGATTTTTGTTTTTGTAAGCTTGGTGTTATTAATAAAATTTGTAGTAATTTATGGTCTTTTAATCCTTTATACGAGAAAAAGAGTAGCTTTAAAAACTGCTTTGAGTATTTCTCAAATTGGAGAATTTGCACTAGCAGTATTTTCGCTAATGCAAGTAAATTCACTTATAGATGAAAAAACAGCACAAATTTTCATTATAGTTTCTATTATCACTATGGTTGCGACGCCTTTTATTTTAAATAATCTTAGAAAAATAGCCAACGCAGCCGAAGGTGAGCAAAATGATATGGCTAAATTTTATTTATGCGATCAAAAAATGAAAGATCATTTTATCATTTTTGGTTATGCAAGATTAGGTCAAGAAGTAGTGCAAAAGATTAAAAAAACAGGTATTCCATATCTAGTTTTAGAAAGTGATTTAAATTTGGTTGAACTTGGGCGTAGCAGAAATGAGAATGTTTTTTTTGCTAGTGTAGCGCAAGTAGAAACACTAAAGGTAGCTAATATAGAAGAATGTTCAGTTGCTATTATAACTATAAGCAATGAAGCTAAACTTGATATGCTCTATCAAGTGCTTTCTGGTTTTAACAAACCTATACAAACAGTTTTAAAGACAAGTGGTACGGGTGCTAAGATCATTTTCCCACATACTGATAAACATTTACACATTGTAGATGCTGAAGCTTCAATAGCTAGAAATTTAGTACAAGAAGCATTACAATGTAGAATTAATACAAGTGCAGCAGAATGAAAAATGATGAAAAAGCTTTGAGAGTTAAATACGTAAGAGCTTTAGAAAAATTTACTAATTCTGCTGTGAGTGCTTTAAAAAGGGAAGATTTTGATTTAACTCTTTTTAGAGAAAGAATGCAAAAAAATGCTAAAATCTTTGAGAAAATTCAAGCGGTGTTTTTAGATTCTACTTATACTAAGGCTTTAGAGATTTTTGTAAATGAGTGTTTAGATGAAAGTTTAGACCAAAAAACCTTAGCTTCAAAAGCCAATGCCTTATATAAGCTAAAAAATAATCAAAGTTATAAAAAAGACAAACATAAAATTAAATTTAAGGATGAATATTGATAAATGTAATTTTTGATATGGATGGCACGCTTATAGATAGTGCTAATGCTATAGTATGTGCAGTAAATGAGATAAGAGCGGATTTAAATTTAGAACCTTTAAAAAGAGAGTTTATTTTAGATACTATCAACACTCCTGGGCAAAATTATGCTAAGATTTTTTATGGGGTTGATACTTACTCACATACTAGCTTTAAAGAAGGTTATGAGAAGTATTTTATCAAGCATTATGATCAAAGCGTGGTGCTTTTTGATGGTGTGCTTGAGGTTTTGGAATTTTGTAAAAAAAATGATTGTTATCTGGCTATAGCTACTAATGCACCTCAAGAAAGCTTGGTACCTATTTTAAAAAAACAAAACATTCTTTCATATTTTGACAAAATACTAGGTGTTAGTTATGGTATAGAAGCTAAGCCTGATCCTATTATGTTAAGATTAATCGCAGATGAAGCAAAATATGAAAAAAGTATTTTCATAGGCGATAGCTTAAAAGACAGACTTTGTGCTAAAAATGCTAAGATGGATTATATACATATTTCTTGGCAAAAAGAAATTAAAGACTTAGATGAAGCTAACGATAAAACTACTTTAATAGAAAAAATTCAAACTCACATAAAAGGTTAAAAATGGATATATTTGATGAAATGTTTGCAAAAAGCCCTAAAGAAAAATTTATCGAAACAATAAAATATGCAAATTTAGGTGCATTAGAAAATGTTTTAGAAAAATTACTAGCCGATCATATCGCTATGATAGAGCTTTTAGAAAAAAATAATTTAAATGAAAGCGATGTAGCGCAATTTCAAATGGAAAATTCACTCTTAATAGATGAGAGAAAAAATGATTTTTACATAGGATTAAGCGCTGAAATTTTAGGGCATGAGGGTTGATTTTGCGTTTATTTTTATCTTTATTTTTGATACTTAATTTTTTAAAGGCTGAAGTATTTTTTGATTATACTTATAAATTTACCTTAAGTAAAGATGAAAAAGCAAGTGTAAAAATAAAAGAAATTGACTATCCTGATGAGATTTATTATTTTGACTTTTCATGGACTTTATTTGATCAAACCAATATCATTGTTCATTCAAAGTATAAAAAATACCCTAGGCAATTTGTAATGTCTTTAAGAAGAAATTTAAACTGGGTAGATCAAACCTTAGTGCCTGATTATAAAAATCCTCATATAGATAGAGCAAGATTAATACTTGAATTTAGTGATTTTAAAAAAGGCGAAGCTATTTTTACTGTATATATAGAAGATAGAGATAAAAGATTAGAAGTGGAATTTTTAGACCCTAGAAAAGCTAGTCTTAACCAAAACTAAAGTAAAATTTAATAAAATACAATTATAAGAAAACTAAGGAAAGCATAGTGCAAAAGATCGATCAATATATGCATGAATTTTTATCTGAATTAAATTATGAGCCTATTTTAACCATGAGTTCAAAACTTCAAGGTGGTAAAAAATTACGCTCAAAACTACTTTTAAAAATAGCTGGGGAAAGTGATATTAGCTATAAAATCTGTGCTATTATAGAGTTAATTCATGCTGCAAGCTTATTGCATGATGATGTGATTGACGAGGCAAAATTAAGAAGAGGGGTAAAGTCTATCAATGCGCAATTTGGAGCTAAAAATGCTATCATGCTTGGAGATATTTTATACTCAAAAGCCTTTTATGAGCTTTCTTTAATAGATTTAAAATTAGCAAAAATCATTTCTAATGCTGTTGTTATGCTTTCTGTTGGTGAATTAATGGATGTAAATTTAAGCGAAACTTTCAATACTGATAAAAATGCTTATTTACAAATGATATATAACAAAACAGCCGTTTTAATCGAAGCTAGTGCAAGATGTGGGGCAATACTTGCTAATTTAAATGAAGATGATTTTGCAGAATATGGCAAAAACTTAGGTTTGGCTTTTCAAATTGTAGATGATATTTTAGATATCAAAGGTGATAAACAAACCTTGGGTAAACCTGCTATGAATGATTTTAAAGAAGGTAAAACCACTCTTGCTTATATGTATTTATATGAAAAATCAAATCCACAAGATCAAGAAATACTTAAGTCTTATTACAAGAAAGATTTAAGTATAGATGAGCTTACTTGGATTAAAAATAAAATGCAAGAATATGAAATTTTTAATCAAGTTGGTCAAGAATTAAATACTTATGCAAATAATGCTTTAAAAGCCATAGAAAAATACAATATAAAAGACTTAGAAGATATTATTAAAAGTATGATAGAAAGGGAATTTTAATGCATTATTATTGTATCAGTTTTACACATAAAAATACAGATATTGCTACTAGAGAAAAACTTTCCTTTTCTAATGAAAACAAAAAAAGAGAACTGCTAAAGTTAATCCATACTAATAATAAAATTTTAGAAAGCTTAGCACTTAGCACTTGCAATAGGGTTGAAATTTTTCTTTTTGTTGGAGAGATTGAAGGCATTAATAAGCATATTTTAAGAACGCTCAGTTTGCTTTGTGGGGTTGATAAAGAAAATTTAAGCACTAAGGCTGATTTTTACGAAGATAGCGGAGCCATCCATCATTTATTTTCTGTGGCAAGCTCACTTGATAGCTTGGTTATTGGTGAAACACAAATTGCTGGACAATTAAAAGATGCTTATAAATTTGCCCTGCAAGAACAAAGATGTGGTGTGCATTTAACTAGAGCGGTGCATTATGCTTTTAAATGTGCAGCAAATGTTAGAAATCAAACTGAAATTTCTAAAAATCCTATTTCAGTTGCTTCAGTAGCAGTAGCAAAAGCCAAAGAACTCCTAAATTTAGAAAATAAAACTGCTGTTATAGTAGGTGCAGGGGAAATGAGTGAGCTAGCCTGTAAGCATTTGTTAAATGCTAAGGCTAAAGTATTGATATTAAATAGAGATATACAAAATGCCCAAAAGCTTTGTGAGGATTTGGGTGAAAATGCAAGTTGTGAAAGTATTGCAAATTTAAAAGAAGCATTAAATCAATATGAGATATTTTTTAGTGCCACAAATGCTCCGCATGCTATCATAACTAATGATTTATTAGAAGAAAAAGATTATAAAAGATATTTTTTTGATATAGCAGTGCCTAGGGATATTGATGTAAAAGCAAATGAAAAAAATATAGTCTATGCTGTTGATGATTTAGAAGAAGTTGTAAGAAAAAATTTAACTCTAAGAGAACACCAAGCTCAAATTGCCTATTCTATAGTAGGAACTATGACAAATGAATTTTTTCAACATCTAAGCAAACTAGCAACCCTGCCTTTAGTGAAACAACTACGTTTACAAGCTGATAAAATTGCCAAAGAACAATTACAAAAGGCTATAGATAAAGGATATTTAAAACACTCAAACCATGAAGAAGCAAGAAAGCTTATAAGACAAGTAATGAATGCATTTTTACATCATCCAAGTGTAAATTTAAAAAAACTAAGTGGAACTATGCAAAATGATTCAGTAGTTAATGCTATGCGTTATGTATTTGATTTAAAAAATGAAAATATGGAAGGTTTAAACCTTTATAAATGTGAATTTAATTTGGAGAATAATCATGAAATTTAGTAAATTTTATGCCATAAGTACAAAAGAAAATCCAAAAGACGCTACTTTACCAAGTCATATATTTTTAGTTAAAGGTGCCTTTGTAGAACAAATTGGAAGTGGTTTGTATAATTTTTTACCTTTAGGAAAAAGAGTTTTAGATAAGATTAAAAATATCATCAAAGAGGAAATGGATAAAGCAGGGGCTTTAGAAGTAAATTTAAGTTTTAATACTCCAGCAGAACTTTGGAAAGAAAGTGGGAGATTTAATGTTTTTGGTAAAGAGCTTTTACGCTTTAAAGATAGAAAAGAAAATGATTTTGTCTTAGGGCCAACTCATGAAGAAGCTATGGTAGCTTTGGTAAGAAATAAAATAAATTCTTATAAACAACTTCCTTTACATTTATATCAAATAGGACTTAAATTTAGAGATGAAGCTAGACCTAGATTTGGACTTTTAAGATGTAGAGAATTTTTAATGAAAGATGGTTATAGTTTTCATAGTAGTGAAGCTGATTTAGACAAAGAATTTAATCTTATGCATGAAACTTATAGTAAAATTCTTACAAGATTAGGGCTTGAATTTAGAGCTGTTGAAGCCGATAGTGGGGCTATTGGCGGCAGTGGTTCAAAAGAATTTATGGTTTTGGCTAAAAATGGTGAGGATGATATATTATTATGTGAGCATTGTGATTATGCTGCAAATATCGAAGCAGCAAAAAGAGCTAAAAAAAGTTGTGAAGATGAAAGGCCAGAAGCTGATTTTGCTACACAATTTCACACTCCAAATGTAAAAACTATAGAAGAATTAGCGGAATTTTTTAAAATTAATCCTTACTATACTATCAAAGCTATTGCTAAAAAAGCTATTTATGAAAATGAAGAAAAAATTGTAGTATTTTTTATACGCGGTGATGATGAATTACAAGAAGTTAAAGCACTAAATACAGCAAATGCACTAGAATTAGTTGATGCAAGTGAAGAAGAATTAGAAAAAGCAGGTTTAGTGCCAGGATTTATCGGCTTTGTAGGATTAAATGGAGTTGATTTTTATATTGACCATGAGCTTGAAAATGAAACAAATATGATTATTGGAGCAAATAAAAAAGATTATCATTTAGTCGGAATCAATGTTGTAAATTTAAATAAAGAACGCTTTAAAGATCTTGCGGCAGTTAAAGAGCATGATCTTTGTCCAAAATGCCAACACAAGCTTAAGCAAAGCAAAGGTATTGAAGTAGGGCATATTTTTAAACTTGGAAATAAATACTCAAAAGCAATGAATGCAAGCTATTTAGATGAAAATGGTAAAGCTCAATTTTTCACTATGGGTTGTTATGGTATGGGTGTTAGTCGTTTGGTTGCGGTTGCCATAGAAGCAAACCATGATGAAAAAGGTTGTATTTGGAATAAAACTTTAGCTCCTTTTGTTTTAGATATCATCGTTTCTAATATAAAAGATACAAAAGCTATGGAATTTGCTGAGCAAATTTATACTCATTTTAATGATAAAGAGATTTTATTTGATGATAGAAATGAGCGTTTTGGTGTAAAGATTAATGATTTTGAATTAATGGGCTTTCCTTATGCTTTAGTTATAGGCAAAGGCTTAGAAAATAATGAAGTAGAGTTAATCCATAGAAATACCTTAGAAAAACAAGTTTTAAAAACCCAAGAAGTAATTTCACACTTAGAGAAAATTCTATGATAGCAAAAACAAATTTAAGTGCATTTTTGATTTTAGAATTAATTGCTAGTATTTTATTTATAGCCTTTTTTGGTTTTTTAAATTTTTTTATGATAGTTTTTGCAAGTATGTTTTTAGGAGCAATGTTTTTAGCAAAGACTTGGACAAATCTCATTACTATGCAAAATACTAATACGAATTTATTTGGTATGATTAAATTATTTTCCTTAACTATAGTAGGAATTTTACTTTTAATACCAGGAATTTTAAGTACATTTTTAGGAATTTTGCTTTTATTTTTTATGATGGTGCTAAAACTTTTTACAAAACAAAAAAGAAAATATCATCAAACAAATAATGAAGAAGAAATCATAGATGTAGAAATCATACAGGAGCATAAAAAATGCAATTAATCATCGCAACAAGAAAAAGCCAACTTGCATTATGGCAAAGTGAGTATATAAAAAATAAATTATTACAAACACATTCTGATTTAGAAATTTCTTTAGAGGGTTTTAAAACTAAAGGTGATGTTTTACTTGATTCACCTTTGGCTAAAATAGGTGGAAAAGGACTTTTTACAAAAGAACTTGAAGAAAGTATGTTAAGAGGTGATTCACACTTAGCTGTGCATAGCTTAAAAGATGTGCCAAGCTTCTTTCCTGATGGCTTAGTTTTAGCTGCTATTTCAAAAAGAGAAGTGGTAAATGATGCTTTTTTAAGTGAGTATTATGAAAGCTTAAATGCTCTCCCAAAAGGTGCAAAAGTAGGCACTACAAGCCTTAGAAGAAGAATGCAGCTTTTAGCACTAAGACCTGATTTAAATATCATTTCTCTAAGAGGCAATATCAACTCGCGCTTAGAAAAACTTAAAGCCAAAGAATTTGACGCTATTATTTTAGCTTTAGCTGGTATTAAACGCTTAGGTTTGGATAAAGAAATAAAATACATTAGAGCTTTTGAGCTTGATGAGATGATACCCGCAGCTTCTCAAGGAGCCTTAGGTATAGAAAGCATTAATGATAAGCAAATTTTAAAATATCTTGAATGCTTAAATGATGAAAATACCTTCATAGAAACCCATATAGAAAGAGATTTTATAAAAACTCTAGAAGGTGGCTGCCAAGTACCTATAGGAATTAATGCAAAAATCATTGATGAAAAAATAGAAATTCGCGCCATAGTAGGCTTACCTGATGCAAGTAAAATTCTCAAAGAAAAAAGAGTAATTGATAAACAAGATTACACTAATGCAGGCGAGCTTTTAGCTAAAGAAATGATAGCAAAAGGTGCAAAAGAAATTTTAAAAGAAGCAGAGAGTATGATATAAATGCAAAAATTCATAGAGCTTTTAGAAAAAAATAATTTATTAAAAACCATTCATGAGCCTGTTGATGTTGATCTTGAAATGGCACATTTAGCTTATATAGAAGTTAAAAAAGAAGATTCAAAAGCCTTACTTTTTACTAATGCAGTAAAAAATGGTAAAAAATACGATTATCCTGTTCTTTTAAATACTTTTTGTAATGAAAAAGCTTTAAATTTAGCATTTGAAAAAGACTATGAAGACGTGGCTAAAGAAATTAGCTCTTTACTTAAAATGCATATACCTCAAAGCTTTGGTGCAAAATTAAATTTTTTCAAAACCTTACTTGATTTAAAAAATATCCCACCAAAACGCATTAAAAAAGATGGAGAATTTAACTACAAAAGCTTAAATTCTTTATATGATATGCCTATTTTAAAAACTTGGGAAAAAGACGCTGCGCCTTTTATCACTATGGGACAAGTTTATACTCAAAGCTTAGATGGAAAACAAAATAATCTTGGAATGTATCGTTTACAAGTAGTTGATGAAAAAACCTTGCTTATGCATTGGCAAATTCATAAAGATGCAAGCCATTTTTTCCATGAATATAAAAAAGCAAATCAAAAAATGCCAGTAAGTATAGCCATAGGTGGAGATCCTTTATATATTTGGTGTGCCCAAGCACCTTTACCAAAAGGAATTTTCGAACTTTTACTTTATGGTTTTATCAAGAAAAAACCTGCCATTTTGGCAAAATGCAAAAGCAATCATCTTTATGTGCCTTATGATAGTGATTTTGTAATTGAGGGTTTTGTAGATCCAAATGAATTTGCACCTGAGGGTCCTTTTGGAGATCATACAGGTTTTTACACTCCGGTTGAGCTTTGTCCTATTTTAAAAGTAGAAAAAATCTTTGCTAAAAAAAATGCGATTTATCAAGCTACCGTTGTAGGGAAACCACCTTTAGAAGATAAATACATGGGGCTTGGTACAGAAAGAGTTTTTTTACCTTTACTTCAAACAAATGCTCCTGATTTGATAGATTATAATATGCCTGAAAATGGAGTTTTTCATAATCTAATCTTGGCTAAAATAGAAGCAAAATACCCAGCTCATGCAAAACAAGTCATGCATACTTTTTGGGGTGTAGGGCAAATGAGTTTTGTAAAACATGCTATTTTTGTTGATGAAAATGCACCTTGTTTGCAAGATTATGACAAACTCATACCTTATATACTCAACCGCTTTGATGAAGAAAAATTGCTCATTAGTGAAGGAATTTGCGATCAACTTGATCATGCTTCAAGCACTTATTGCTATGGTGGTAAAGCAGGACTTGATGCGTGTGGTGATGAGAAAAAAGTTGAACTTGAAATTCTAAGCAATGAAGCTTTACTTTCACTTTTTAAAGAAAAAGATCAAAGTATTTTAAAATTAAAGCAATTTTACACCCAAACCTTTGCTCCAGTTTGTGTGATTTTGATTGATAAAAAAGAAAAAATTACTCAAATTTTTGAAAAACTACAAACTTATAAAAAACATTTTAGAATTTTAGTTTTCTTAGATACAGATGCTATTTTAGAAAATCCTTATATGTTAATTTGGCGTGTGGTGAATAATATCGATGCAAAAAGAGATATATTTATCAAAAAAGATTGCGTTGCGATTGATGCAACAAATAAAGGATCATTAGAAGATTATCATAAAGAATGGCCTTTAATGACAAATTGCTCTAAAGAAGTCATAGATAGACTTATTACAAGAAATTTACTTCCAAATGATGAAAAATTATTCAAAAAGTTTGAAATTTTTTAATTTTAAGCTTTTTGAGAACACTTTTTGCTTATTAATAATATAGAGATTTTTAATCTAAATATTAAGTTTTTTAAAATTATGTCGATAGAGTATTTTAAAGTCTTTTAAAAAGGAGTTTAAAATGGACATTGGAAATATTCAAAGGGATGCAAACACAGCACAATTTAATACAAAAAGTACTGGAAAAGTATCTCAAGAAAATCAACAGCAAACTAATTTAAATAATCAAGATGAGAATTTAAATGAAAAATTGAAAAATGCAACAGAAAAACTTAATAATCAAATGGAAACGCTAGAAACAAACGTACGTTTTGCATATAATGATAAAATCAATGAAATGTATGTTAGTGTAACCGAAAAAGATACTGGTAGGTTAATACGCAAAATTCCTAGCGAGGAAGTTATGAAGCTAATAGAACATTTTCAAGGTGTTATTGGCACTATTTTTGATAAGGAGAGTTAATTATGGCAGTAGGTAGTTTAGGAAGTTTAGGAATAGGTTCAGGAGTTTTAACAAGCGATACATTAAACAAGCTAAAAGAAGCAGAAATGAATGCGCATTTAGGTCTTTATAACTCACAGCTTGAAACTAATACTTCAAGACAAAAAGACCTAGCGGAACTTGAAGCTAAGCTACTTGCGTTTCAAACAGCCGTAAATAGCTTAGGTGATGCTTCACAATTTAACAAGAAAAAAGTATCACCTAGCGTAAGTGGAGATAGCGCTGCTGCAAGCTTAGTAGTAGGATCTTTATCTAATCTTACAAACATGAAAGTTATTGTTGATCAACTTGCACAAAAAGACGTATATCAAAGTAATGGATTTAAAGATAAGACTGCTACTGTAATGGGTAGTTTAGGTATAAAAGGCACAGATGGCAAAACTTCTTTTACTATTACCCAAGATGGAAAAGATTATAAAATCGATATTGATGAAAGCACTACTGTATCTCAGCTTGCAGAAAAAATAAATGCCGCAACAGGTGGAAAAGTAGAAGCTAAAATAGTTAATACAGGAGATAGAGATAATCCATACCGCTTAGTAGTACAAAGCACTGAAACAGGAACTAAAAATAATATTTCTTTTTCAGGTGATGAAGATCTATTAAATGCTATGGGTTGGGGACTTGATAAAAATAGCATTAGCGCTGGTGGTTTGTATGGTTTTAGACCAATAGGTGCTGGAGAAGAAAATAAAGATAAAATAAGCGGAAAATTTAGTGGAAATCCTGACGATAAACTACTTGGTTCTGGTGAAAAAACCTCTTTTACTTTTGTTATTAAAAATGGTGAAAGATATGATAGATTTACCATTGACATAGACGAGAACACTACTTATAAAAGTTTAGCAGAAGATTTAAAAAAACAAACCAATGGAAAAGTTGAATTAAGCTTTGGAGAAGGAAATACTTTTACTTTTAGAGCTACCAATGGTGGACAATTAAGTCTTTTTGATGGTGGTTATGCAACTGATGCTGAAGGCAATATAGATCAAGCTAATTATGCTAGAGATAGCAAAGCTACTTCATTATTGAAAGATAAATTTGGTATTGAATTAGATACAAGTACACCGCAAGGTTATAATGTAAAAGCAGATAATGAAAACCATATCCAAAAAGGCATGGACGCTATCTTTAGTGTAGATGGTGTTAAAATGACAAGACCAACTAATACTATCACTGATATAGCTCCAGATGTTACCTTAGAGTTAAAACAAAAAGGAGAGATAACTTTTAACGTTTCTCAAGACACTGAAGCACTTGCGCAATCTTTAGAAAGTTTAGCTACTGCTTATAATGATTTAATGATAAATCTTAACGCAGCAACAAAGTACGATCCTGATGCAGGTACAAAAGGAAATTTCGTAGGTGTTAGCGAAATTTATAATATAAAATCTGAAATAAACAATATTTTACTTCAAACTATAACAGTAGATGGAACTGTTACAGTTGGTGATAGTGAAAGTTCAGAAGGGATTGAAGTTTCCTCTAAAGTAAGTTTATCTTTGGCTGATTATGGCTTAACGTTAAATGATGGTGTTTTATCTTTTGATTCAGGAAAATTTAACTCTAAATTTAGCGAAGATCCTGAATTAGCTGAAAAATTTTTCGTAGGAAGTAATGGTTTTGAAGATATTGATTTAGCTGGTGATAGAGTAAGTAATCTTGGCAGTGAAAATATAGAATTTAAAGAAGGTAGTTTTACTATCACTTATAATGATACAACCATAGATTTAAGCAAAACTCCAAATGGAGATCCTTTTGTATTAACAGGTGCAGATGATATTGAAAAAGCTAAAAATTTGGTTGATCATATAAATAGTTTTGGCTTAGAAGGTTTAGAGGCTAGCTTTGAAATCATTAACCAAGGTAATCAAAATCAACAAATTCAATTTAAAATCAAAGGAACTTCAGGTAGTAACTTAGAAATTCAAGGTGATAATGAATTTTTGAAAAAATTTGGTTTAAGTTCTAGAACCTTATATTCAGTTTATAAAGAAGAAACTGGAACTTTTGGTATGCTAAAAAATACCATGGGTGAAATAATGAGTTCTGAAGGTTCATTTGGAGGTTACAAAGAATCTTTAACAAAAGAATCAAAAAATCTAAATGAAACCATAGAAAGCACCAAAGCTTCCATAGAAAGTAGATATGATACAATGTGGTCAAGATGGGCAGCATATGATGGTATCATTGCAAAACTAAATAACCAAGCAAGTGTTATTGCAAATATGATTAATGCAGCAAATAATCAAAATTCTTAAAATAAAGAAAGGGTTTAAATGCTAAATAGTGCAGTTTATAGCGCATATTCACAAAATCAAACTGGTGTAGAATCCCAAGAGAAACTTATAGAAATGCTATATAGTGGGATTTTACGCTTTTCAAGTAGGATAAAAATAGCTATACAAAATGAAAATATAGAAGAAAGAGTGTATTATGTAAAAAGAGCTAGTGCTATTTTTATTGAATTGTTAAATTGTCTTGATTATGACAAGGGCGGCGAAGTAGCACATTATTTAAGTGGCTTATACACTAGAGAATTACAACTTCTTTCTTTAGCAAACATAGAAAACAATGAAGCAAGAGTGGATGAAGTAATAAATGTAGTAAAAGGCTTATTGGAAGCTTGGAGAGAAGTACACCAAAAATGAGTGAAAAAAAATGGATTGATGAGTTTAAACTAGCTGTTTATACTGAAGATGTAGAAAAAATAGTTAAACTTATGGAAAAACCGGATTATAAAGATTGCCCCAATGAGGCTTTAGCGCTAACTAATGAAGCGATAGCTTTTATGAAAAAAAAGCAAGATGAAATAGCTGTTAATTTACAAAAACTCAAAAAAGCTTCTGCTTACATAAAGTAAAACATGGCTATAAGCCGAGTTCTGTCAAGAACGATCATTTATCTAGACTTGTTTTTACAAACAAGTTCAAGCGAAGGGTTATATTATAAGACAAAAACCACCCCTTCTTGCTGCAGATTGGGTTTACATAGCTAGCTTTGTTACCAAAGCTACTGGTAGGCTCTTACTCTACCGTTTCACCTTTTCCATATAAAATATGGTAGTTTTCTTTCTGTTGCACTTTCCCTTAGGTTGCCCTAGCCATCCATTAGATGGAATCTTTGTCTTATTGCAGCTCGGACTTTCCTCTTCAAAAAGAAGCGATCGCTTGCCATGTTTAGACAAATTCTACCAAAAAAATTATTTTTATACCAGAGCAAAAACAAGATTTAATGTAATTTTTAATTTATTTTTATATTTTACAAGTTCTAAATTTTTAACTTTTATATAAGGATCTAATTTTTGCAAAAACTGCGTTAAAAAAATAAAATCGCCAACAAAACTTAATCTTAATTCATAATAAGCAAAATATTCATCTTGACTTTTGTAACTTTGAATTTGCAAAGATTGAATTCCACTAAGATTCTTTTCTATATCCTTTAGGATACTTTGATAATCTTTATTTATGCTTAAAAACGAGCGATCATTATAAGATATATTTTCATCTTCTTTTAAATCAGAAATCACTTCTTGTTTTTGCTCGTATTTTGTTTGTAAATTATATAGTTCATCTTTTGACAACTTCATTTGTTTTTCAAAATAGTCAAAAACACCCATATAAACCATGAAAAAACCAAAAACAAAAACAACTATCAAAGACAATATAAATTCACGCTCAGATAACTTAGCAAAGATATTTTCTAAATTTTTATAAAGATTTTTCAAAAACAAGAGTGATTTTTCCATTATTAACTTCTTTATTTTTTAATACAAAATGATGCTTTTTAAAATCTTCATAAAATTCATAGTCATTTTTAAGCTCTATAATAAAATCATTATTTTTAACATGCAAAGCCTCTATATAAGCTTGATGAGAATTTAAAACTTTTAAAAAATTATAAAAATCTTTATAACAAAGTGTATTTGTATAAAATTTTTGCAACAAATCAACCTTTAACTCATTTTCTTCTTGTAGTTTTTTAAACTCTTGATTTTGCTTTTGATTAATTTTTACCTGTTCTAAAATATCATCTTGTTTTTTTATTAAATTTTCATATTTTGTTTTCTCATTTTCATAAAATGATTTTTGTGTATACAAATACAAAGGATAAGCTAAAGCTAGTAAAACTCCACAAACAAAAGCCAATAAAATCTTAAAACTAAAAGATTTTAAATGATTTATTTTTTCTTTGTTGGTAAAATTAATCTTGACTTGATCGCAATTTTTTAACAATTTTTGATAAAAAATATTACTATTAAATTTATCAAAACTACTAAGATTTTGAGTATCATCTATGCTTATAATGTGCTTATAAGTATTTTTTAATTTTTCTTCATATATTTTATCATAAACATTTAATGGTATAACTTTACAATTTTGAAAATCACATCCTAAATACTCCACTAAAACTATGTATTTTTTCTTAAACAATAATGCAAGATTTTCACTATTTACATCGTTCTTAAAATACACTTCAAAAAGCAGGGGTTCTGGTATTATATAATCAATATCTAAAATATCTTCATACTTGCACAAGAATACATATGCAAAAGATTTATCTTGAAAATACTTTAGCTTATAAGAAAAATCATCTTTAAGACCAAGCTCCTCAAAGCTCTTTTTTAAAATTTCATCTTCGCTAATAGGATTTGCAAATTTAATATATAAAAGCTTTTCATAAGCAAGAAAATCTTTTAGAATAGTTTTCTTACTCATCATAAAGTATTTTCTTAAGGTTTTGCTCGTTTTTGTGCCAATTTTTCTCAAGTTGAACGAATAATTTTAGCATTACCTTTTTTTGTGCTAATTTTTCTATTTTAACCCTAGCTTCTTTACCTATACGCTTAATTGTAGCACCATCTTTACCTAATATCATTCCTTTGTGAGAATTACTATCTGTAATGATGATAGCGTTAATATAATAAATTTGCTCTAGTTCTTTGATTTTTTCTATTTTTACTTCAGTGCTATAAGGAATTTCATCACTTAAATTTTCATATATGGCTTCTAAGATAAAATCTCTATAAATATCCTTTTCATTTGTTGTAGTAATAAACTCAGGATCAAAATAATACGGGTGTTCAGGCAAATACTTAATCGTCTCATCTAAAAGAATTTTTTTATAAAATTTTTGCTTAGCAGAATAGGGGATAATAGCACTAAAATGTGAGCTAAACTGAGAATACTCACTTAATTTTTTAAGCAAAACCTCTTTTTTTACTAAATCAACCTTATTGATTAATACAATATGTGGCACTTTAGGGTTTAAACTTAAAAAATTTTCATAATCTTTAATATCATCATAAATACTAGCTACAAATAAAATCACATCACAATCAGCAATGCTTTTAATCGCTAAATCAATCATAAGCTGATTCATAGCCTTAGAGCTTGCATGCAAACCTGGTGTATCTATAAAAATAAGCTGATGATTTTCATGCATTATGATCGCATTAATCTTTCTTCTTGTAGCGTTTTGCTTATGAGAAACCATAGCAACTTTTTCTTCTAATAAAGAATTTAGGATAGAACTTTTTCCCGCATTAGTTCTACCCACTATGCTTATAAAGCCACTTTTCACAAGATGTACCTAGCTAAATCTTTATTTTCTATGATATCTCCAAGCTTAACTTGCACTTTAAAATCGTCTATTTTATATACCTTACCTGCGTATTCATCTGCTTCAAAACTAATATCTTCTAAAAGTTTTTCCACTACTGTATGTAAACGTCTTGCGCCAATATCTTGCATTTCTTCATTGGCCTTGCTTGCTATTTTTGCTATTTCTCTAATAGCTTCATCTTCAAAAACAAGCTCTACATTTTCAGTTTTTAAAAGCTCAATGTATTGTGTTAGTAATGAATTTTTAGGTCTTGTTAAAATAGCATATAAAGCATCCTCATCTAATGAATCAAGCTCAACTCTTAAAGGAAAACGCCCTTGAAGTTCAGGGATTAAATCACTTGGCTTACTTAGATGAAAAGCACCTGCTGCAATAAATAAAATATGATCAGTTTTTAAAGGTCCAAATTTAGTTTGTATAGTACTACCTTCAACTATAGGAAGTAAATCTCTTTGCACCCCTTCTTTGCTTGGATCTTGGCGGTTTGAATTGGAGCTTGAAACTGCTACTTTATCTATCTCATCGATAAAAATAATCCCTTCGTTTTCTGCTCTTCTTAAAGCCTCGCCTTTAATGCTTTCCATATCAAGAATTTTCTCACTTGCTTCTTGAGCTAGAGCTATTCTTGCATCTTTTACTTTCATTTCTTTTTTAACTTTTTTATTACCCACACCAATAACTTTTACTATATCTTGCATAGCACCCATTTCAGGTGGTAAATTTGGATTAGTATCAAACACGCTTTGTGAAATTTCAACTTCTATTGTACTATCATCTAAATCACCAGCTTTTAATTTCACGCGCATTTTTTCTAAAGAATTTTGATATTCTTCTTGTTTTTCTTCGCTAACACCCTTTGGTAAAGGCGGTAAAAGTTTTTCTAAAATCTTATTTTCTATAAATTCATTAATTTTGTCTTTATTTTTTTCTTTTTCCTCATTTTTTACTAAATTTAAAGCAGCATTAGCTAAATCTCTAACCATGCTTTCTACATCACGTCCAACAAAACCAACTTCAGTATATTTACTTGCTTCAACTTTTACAAAAGGAAGTCCCATCATCTTAGCAAGGCGTCTTGCAATCTCTGTTTTACCAACCCCAGTTGATCCTATCATTAAAATATTTTTTGGCATGATATCATCTTGAAGTTCAGGGCTAAGCTGCATTCTTCTATAACGATTTCTTAAAGCAATTGCTATGATTTTTTTAGCATTTTTTTGTCCAATTACATAATCATCTAAAAATTTCACAATCTCTTTTGGAGTTAAATTCATTTATCATCCTCAATTACATAAGTTTTAATATTTGTATTAGTATAAATGCAAATTTCACCAGCTATTTGCAAGCTTTCTTTGACTAATTCCTCTTCATCTAAACTTGAGTGTTTAGCTAAAGCTCTTGCAGCAGAAAGTGCATAATTACCCCCACTACCAATAGCTGCTATAGCGCCATCTTCAGGCTCTACTACATCTCCAGTTCCTGAAAGTAAAAATATATGATTTCTATCTAATACTAACATCATTGCTTCAAGTTTTCTTAGGTATTTATCCTTACGCCATTCTTTTGAAAAATCTATTGCAGCCTTTAATAAATCACCCTTAGAACTAGAAAGTAGTTTTTCAAACATATCAAAAAGATTAAAAGCATCAGCAGTGCTTCCTGCAAAGCCTACTAATACTTTTCCATTGTTTAATTTTCTAATTTTAACTGCATTATTTTTTAAAACAGTATTTCCAAAACTTACTTGTCCATCTCCGCCAATTACAGACTTATTTTTACCTTTATAAGCTAAAATTGTAGTTGCGTGAAACATTATTCTCCTTTAACTTCTAGCTTAAATACAGCATGAATCGCATGGCCTAATTTTGCTGAAATTTCATGCACGCCAAGTTCTTTTATAGTATCACATTCTAGGCTTTTTTTATCAAGCTCTATGCCTTTTTGCTCTTTTAGCGCATGTGCAATTTCATCTTTAGTAACCCCACCAAACAAGCTTCCATTAGCTCCCACAGGCTTAGCTATACAAATAGTGATTTTAGATAATTCCTCTTTTAATTTTTCCAAATTTGCAAGCTCAAATCTTAAATTTTCTGCCTTTTTCTTTTGCTCTGCTTCATATTGTTTTAAAACTTCATGTGTAGCAGCCTTAGCAAAACCTTTGGCAATTAAAAAATTTTGTCCATATCCATCTTTTACTTCTTTAACCTCTCCTGCTTTTCCTAAGCTTTTTACATCTTTAATCAATAATACTTTCATTGTTTTCCTTTTTTAAAATTTTCTTCCATTTTTACCTGCGATGATAAATCTTAAAGCATTTAATCTTATAAAACCTGCTGCATCTTTTTGATCATACACAGCATCTTCTTCAAAAGTACAATAAGCCTCACTAAATAAACTATCATTCGCACTTTCTCTGCCTATTATCATTACATTACCTTTATATAATTCAAGTTTAACTTTACCATTTACATATTTTTGTGACTCATCAATTAAGGCTTGAAGCATTAATCTTTCAGGTGAGAACCAATAGCCATTATAAATTAAACTTGCATATTTTGGCATCAATTCATCTTTTAAATGTGCTGCTTCTCTATCAAGTGTGATACTTTCTATAGCACGGTGTGCTTTTAAAAGTATACTTCCACCTGGAGTTTCATAGCAACCTCTACTTTTCATACCCACATAGCGATTTTCGACAATATCAAGACGACCTATACCATGTTTTGCACCAAGTTCGTTAAGTTTTGCTAAAAGCTGTGCAGGAGTCATTTTTTCTCCATTAATAGCACACAAATCACCTTTACTAAACTCAAGCTCTATCACTTCGCTTTCATTTGGAGTTTCTTTTAAATCTTTCACCCAGCGCCACATATCCGCTTCAGGTTTAGCCGCAGGATCTTCAAGCACTAAACCCTCATAAGAAATATGCAATAAATTTGCATCCATAGAATAAGGTGACTTACCTGGCTTTTTAGCTATATCAATACCATGTTTTTGTGCATAAGCTAAGAGTTTTTCACGGCTATTTAAATCCCATTCTCTCCAAGGAGCAATGATGGCTAAATTTGGATTTAGTGCCAAAGCACCTAATTCAAAACGCACTTGATCATTTCCTTTACCAGTTGCTCCATGGCTAATAGCATCTGCATTAGTTTTATTTGCTATTTCTACTAAAGCTTTTGCTATCAAAGGTCTTGCTATACTTGTACCTAGTAAATATTCTCCTTCATAAATAGCATTTGCTCTAAACATAGAAAACACATAATCTTTTACAAATTCATCTTTTAAATCTTGAATAAAAATATTTTCTTCTTTTACGCCCAAAGAAAGTGCTTTTTTTCTAGCAGGCTCAAGCTCTTCACCTTGTCCAATATCTGCTGTGAAAGTTACTACTTCACATTTATACTCATCTTGTAGCCATTTTAAAATTATACTTGTATCAAGTCCACCAGAATATGCCAAAACCACTTTTTTGATATCTTTTTTCATTGTCTTTCCTCTTTGTAAAAAATGATTGTAAAATTTAACGAATTTAGCTTAATATAATGTAAAATATTTAAACATTTTATAACATTTTCTTGTATTTTTTGATAAAATATTTTTATGAGAATAGATAAGTTTTTAAATGTAGTTAATATCACTAAGCGCCGTGCTATTTCAGAGGATATGTGCAAAAGTGGCGTAGTAAGTATAAACAATCAAGTAGTTAAAGCTAGTAAAGAAGTAAAAATTGGCGATGAAATAAGCATTAAATTCATAGAATATACTAATATTTATAAAGTTTTAGACATACCAACAACCAAAAGCATACCAAAAGCTATGCAAGAAAAATATGTGGTAAAAATTCAATGAAAGAAATGATTTTAAGCCAAAATGAGCTTTACAAGCTTTGTGAAATTTTGCCTAAAAATGGAGTTATTTTACTTCAAGGGAATTTAGCAAGCGGTAAAACTACTTTGGTGCAAAACTATGCTCAATTTCTTAAAATAGAAAAAACGCTTAATTCTCCTACATTTTCTATCATGCAAGAGTATGATTTTCAACAAGGTAAAATGTATCATTATGATATTTATCAAGAAGGTTTTGATGGACTTTTAAAAAATGGTTTGATTGAAAATTTTTTTGAAGAGGGTTTGCATTTGGTAGAGTGGGGTGATGAAAAATTAAAAAAATACTTAGATAAGTATCAAATTTTTAATATAATTTTACAAATCATTCCTTATGAAAATAAAAGAAAGTATATAATACATGAATAAGCTAGAAGCTAGAAATTTAGAAAAAATCATTAAAAAAACAAAAATCATACACGATGTTTCACTAGAAGTACAAAGTGGGGAAGTTGTTGGACTTTTAGGGCCTAATGGAGCAGGAAAAACTACAAGTTTTTATATGATATGTGGGCTTATTTTGCCAACAAGTGGGCAGGTGTTTTTAGACTCACAAGATATCACAAAAGAACCGCTTAATAAAAGAGCAAAGCTTGGCATTGGGTATTTACCTCAAGAAAGTAGTGTTTTTAAAGACTTAAGCGTAGAAGAAAATTTACTTTTAGCCGCCCAAGTAATATATAAGGATAAAAATTTATTAGAACAAAAGATAGAACAAATGCTAGAATTACTTAGCATAGAACCTATTAGACATAGAAAAGGTATGAGTTTAAGCGGGGGTGAAAGAAGGCGTTGTGAAATCGCAAGATCGCTTATGTGTGATCCTAAATTTTTACTTCTTGATGAACCATTTGCTGGGGTTGATCCTATCGCAGTGAGTGAAATTCAAAGCTTAATTAATGACTTAAAAGCTATGAATATAGGTGTTTTAATCACTGATCATAATGTAAGAGAAACTCTAGCAATTTGCGATAGAGCTTATGTAATTAGAAGTGGAAGGTTGCTAGCTAGTGGCAATGCTAATGAAATTGCACATAATGAAGATGTTAAAAAATACTATCTTGGAAGTGAGTTTAGACTTGAATAATGCTTAAACAAAAAACCTCTATAACACAAAAAGCAAAACTATCACAAACCTTAAGATCTTGGCTTCCTATATTGCAAGCTAACATTGAAGATCTAAAAGAAAGCTTAGATGAATTTGCTAAAGAAAATCCTTTTATAGAGATCAAAGAAAACTCAAGCATTACAAACAATCAAAACAAATATTATCAAGAATATTTTAGTAAAAATACCACCACGCAAATGATTGATGCAAAAAGCTTAGAAGTAAAAAATGTGTATGAACTTTTAAGCGAGCAAATCATACCACCATTTTTTCCTACTAAAAAATCCCAAACCATTGCTGAAAAAATCATAGAATGTTTAAATCATGAAGGTTATTTTGAGTATGATGAAGAAATTTTAGGTGAATTTGATCCTCTAGAAGTAGAAAAAATCAGACAAAGATTTAAATATCTTGATCCCGTTGGAGTAGGGGCAAAAGACAATCAAGAAGCTTTTATTTTTGCATTAGAGCATTTTGACTTAGATGATGAGCTTTATGAGTTTTGTAAAATGTTAATTTTAAATTTAGAAAATGCAAAAGATTTTATCAAAGATCCTTTATATAAAAAGGCTATAGCGATAATTAAAAAAATCTCTATTCCGCCTTTTTTAGAGTATTTTGAAGAGAGCATGGAAATCATTCCTGATATATTTATTTATCAAGAAAATGGTGAAATTAAAATTAAAATTAATGATGATTATTACCCTGAAATTGCTTTTGAAGCAGATGGTTTAGATCATGAGTTTTTAAGTGCTTATTTAAAAGATGCTAAAAATTTAATCGATGCACTAGCCATGCGTAAAGCTACCCTTTATAAACTAGGGCTTATGATTATAGAATATCAATATGATTTTTTCATGGGCGGAGATATCAAACCTATGCAACTTAAAGACTTAGCACAAGATCTTGAAAGAAATGCCTCTACCATTTCAAGAGCAATTGCAAATAAATACTTAAGTTGTGATAGAGGCTTAATACCCTTAAAGTCTTTCTTTACTACTGCAGTTGATGATGGTGAAACTTCTAATGCAACTATTAAAGATTTTCTTAGTAATTTAATTAAAAAAGAAAATCCTAAAAAACCTTTGAGTGATTTAAAAATTCTTGAACTCACTCAAAAAGAATTCCCAAGTGTGCAACTAGGGCGTAGAACTATCACTAAATATCGTATGCAACTTGGTATAGGAAGCTCAAGTGAGCGTAAAAAATTATATGAATTGATGTAGGAAAAGATGAATTTAGAAAGTATTTTTGAAAAAACCATAAAACAAAATGTACGTTTAGTAGCAGCTAGCAAGTATGTTCAAGATGAGCAAATTCGAGAGCTTTTTAAGCAAGGTGTTATAGAGTTTGGAGAAAATCAAGTCCAAGCTTTAGCTTTAAAAAAAGAAAAACTTCAAGACTTAAAAATCAAATGGCATTTTATAGGTAATCTTCAAAGTAATAAAATCAATCTTTTAATCAAACAAAACCCATTACTTTGGCAATCTTGTAATGGCTTAAAAAGCGCCAAAGCTGTAGATAAAAGACTTGATTATAAATTAGATACTTTATTAGAAATAAATACTGCCAATGAAAGTTCTAAAAGTGGCATAGAGCAAAATAAGGCCATAGAAGAGTATTTGCAAATACAAGAAGAGTGTAAAAATTTAAACCTTATAGGTATTATGTGTATAGGTTCTATGGATGAGGAAAAAGTTCAAGAAAGTTTTGAGCAAACTTTTAAAATCTATGAAAATTTACAAAAACACGGGGCAAAAATTTGCTCTATGGGTATGAGTGGGGATTTTGAACTAGCTATAAAATGTGGCTCAAATATGGTGCGTTTGGGGAGTATTTTATTTAAATAAACCCCATTTGTTTTGCTTTTTCTATCATAAAATCTGCACCATTTTCATTTTTTAACTCTTGCAAGGCTATAGATTTTTCTTCTAGTGAGAAATTTTCTACCAAATTTAAAAATTGATGTTTCTCTTCTTGAGTTAAAATTTCACACAAATTACGCTCTTTTAAATACAAAGCATTAAAATACTGATGATTTTTAGCCGCATATGGATAAGGAATAAAAATACAAGGAAGCAAATTTGCACTAAGCTCAAAAAGACTACTTGCACCTGATCTTGATATAGCTAAATCTGCTTTAGAAATTTTATCTATAATGTTTTTATCAAAGTCAAAAAGCTCTACATTAACATTTAAATCCTCATAAGCTTTTTTACATCTTTCATAATCATTCTTACCACATTGGTGAATGATATTTATATCTTTTTCTTTAAAGTATAAAGCATTTTCTAAGGCAAGATCGTTTATAAATTTAGCCCCTTGAGATCCACCAAGAAAAATAATATTTTTTAATTCTTTTCTCACTCTTGCTTTTTGTGAAAAAATTTCACTAATAGGATAAGGACAAAAGAAAGTATTTGCTTTATTAACTTGATCATCAAAAGCAGTAAAAAAAGCTTTAGAAAAAGGCTTTAAAAGTGAATTTAAACTTCCTATTTTTGAATTTTGCTCATGGATTAAAAGTGGGATATTTGCCATTAAAGCACCAAAAGCGCCTGGAGCACTGCTATATCCACCCACACTAAAAACTGCTTTAATATTATGTTCTTTTAAAATTTGTTTTGTTTTTCTTGCAAGTTTTACAATATGCAAAAACGATTGAACCTTAGCTAAGCCTTTTTTATTAACAACGCCTTGAGAACTTAGAAAGTATTTTTTATAAAAACCATCTTCATTTTCAAACCAAAGTCTATCTTGGCCATTTTCACTTCCTATGTAAATACACTCTAAACCTTGTTCTTTTGCACTTTGCAATAAACATCTAGCTATAGCCAAATGTCCTCCTGTGCCTCCACCTGTAATTGCTATCATTTATCCTCTTTATTTATCTTTTCTTCTAAAATAGCAAGCCTTGCTTCTAATTTAGCGATTTTTTCTTCATAATCAATCTTACCATATTCTTTAATATAAGCAGGTATGCCAATAGCTGTTAAATTTGACCCAACATCTTTTAATACAACTGCATTTGAACCTATTTTGGCGTTTTTACCTATGGTGATATTACCTAAAATTTTAGCCCCAGAGCCTATTACTACGCCATCTTCTATAGTAGGGTGTCTTTTAGTATTTTTATCTAAACTCGTTCCGCCCAAAGTAACACCTTGATAAATCAAAACATCATCACCTATGATAGAAGTCTCGCCAATCACAACCCCACTTGCATGATCTATAAATATCCTTCTACCTAGCGTAGCTCCAGGGTGTAAATCAACTCCGGTAAGAAACTGTGAAATTCCACTAATAATCCTTGCTATTTTTTTAAAACCTTTTTTGTAAAAAAAATGCGCAAAACGATAATTCACCACAGCCCAAACACCAGGATAGTTAAAAACTAATTCTACCCAAGATCTATATGCAGGATCTTTTTGTTTTGGCATAGAAAAATCTTCTTTGATTAGTTTAAAAATACTCATTTAGAACCTATGCTTTTTAAATATCCATTATCATTTAAAAATAAATAAATTTCACCCAAAATATGCTTTTTTTGATTTTCATTTACAAGTTTTGAAGCATAAATTTTTTCATTAATATTATCCATAATTGCATGAATATCATAATCAAGATCTTCTAAGGTATCTAAAATAGATTGAGCCTCTAGCACACTTTCTACTTCAAAACCCTTTTCATTAATACTTATACAAGCTTCGGTTGGATGTGTAAAAAGATTGTGCTTCATACCAAGGACTTCTTGATAAGCTCCCACTAGGAAAAATCCTAAAAAATAATCTTCAGCTTCTACATCAATATCATGTAAAAACAAAGGATTATCTTTAGAATAAGAAATTTCCCCATCACTATCGCAAGTTATATCCCATATACTTGCACTTCTTGTGGGTTTTTTATTAAGCCTATCAAGCGGCATGATAGGGAAATTTTGGTCTAAACCCCAAAAATCAGGTAAAGACTGAAATACTGAAAAATTCACTAAATATTTTTCTTGTACTTCATTTTGCAAACTTGATAAATCAGCTTGATCACCCACCAAAGAAATAGCTTTTCTCATAATCAAATGCACTAAAATTTCACTATTAGAGCGATCTTGTAAATCTACATAACCCAAATCAAACAAGGTTAAAATACTCTCCATATGATCAATACTATCATGTAAATACTCAAGTGCATTAGAAGCTTTAATATTTTTATACAAATCATAAAGTTCATCAATAAGTTTTGGATTTTTATCTTTTAATAAAAGTTTGCTTTCTGTGTATTCTTGAGAAAATAGCTCTAAAACAGGTGCCACTAAAACAGCATGATTAGCCGCTACAAAACGCCCACTTTCTATAAAAATATCAGGCTCTAAATCTTTTTTTTGCTCTGCAATGCCTTTTAAAATAAACACAACATCGTTTGCATACTCACTTAAGGTGTAATTTCTACTTGTTTCATTTTTAAACTGAGAGTATTCTACTGCTAAACCCCCGCCAAGATTAATAGCTTTTAAATTTTTTGCCCCCATTTTTCTAAGCTCAGTGTAGATATTACCCGCTTCATTTAAGGCTTTTTTTAAAGGATGAATTTCAGTAATTTGCGAGCCTAAATGAAAATGTATCATAGTAAATTGATCTAAAAGTTTATTAGTTTTTAAAAGATTTACCGCTTCAATAAGCTCAGTGGATGTTAAACCAAATTTTGAATTTATACCACCACTTTTTGCCCAAATTCCTACCCCAGCTGAATGCAAACGCACCCTTAAGCCTATATTTGGCTTTGGCTTAAAACGATTTTTAGCAATTTCAATCATCGCTTCAAGCTCATTAAGCCCTTCCATAGTTAAAGTGATATTATGACCCATTTCACACGCTATAAAGCCCATATTTATGAGTTCTTTATCTTTAAAACCATTAACTGTTATAGGAGCGCCTTCATTATTATAAGCCATAGCTAGTAAAAGCTCAGCCTTACTTCCTGCTTCTAAGCCATAGTTGTATTCTTTACCTAAATTAACTAAATTTTTTACAAAACCTGGATATTGATTGACTTTTAAAGGATATACAGCATTAAAAGAACCTTTGTAGTTAAATTCTTTTTTTGCTTTAGAAAATTTTTCATAAATTTGCTCAATTTGCTTATGGATTAAATGAGGAAAACGAAGCAATAACGGTCCCTTATAACCATCATCACGCAAAGTATTTACTATATCTATAATGGCAGGTTTTTTACCATGATTTACACATACTTTGCCATTTTCGATGATAAAATTATTCGCACCCCAAATATTAATACCATAATCAATCATAACTCATTCTCCAAATCTGCTAATTTTATATTTTTATTTTCTTTACTATCTAAATTTTTATAAAAAATCTCTTCTTTTTGCATTTCATCTTCACCTATACACAAAAAGATTTTAGCATTAGCATTATCTGCTTGATTTAAATGCTTTGCAAGTTTTTTTGCTTCATAACTTATATATACTTTATGTTTTTTTCTTAAAGTATTTGCTAATTTAAAAATAGTATCTATATAAGCTTCATCCATGGCACAAAGATAAATTCCTTCTCTAGCTTTTACGCTTTGTTTTTGCTCTAAAATAGCCATAATCCTTTCTATACCCATAGCAAAACCCACGCCATAGCCACTTTTACCATCTAAGTATTCAATTAATCTATCATATCTTCCACCACCTGCCACAGCAGCCTTTGCACCGATTTCATCACTAACAAACTCAAATGCACTTTTAGAATAATAATCAAGCCCGCGCACTAATTTCTCATCACATTCAAACTCAACATTATTTTCTTTTAAAAGTTTTTGTAATTTTTCATAATCTTTCTTACAACATGGACATAAATTTTCACTTAGTTTTGGCGCATTTTCGATTAAACTTTGACAATGATCATTTTTGCAATCAAGCACTCTAATAGGATTTAAGTCTTTTCTTCTTAAGCAATCTTCACAAAAACCTTCTTTAGAATTTAAAAAAGCTATGAGTTTTTCTTTATATACACCCATACATTCTTTACAGCCTAAAGAATTAATTTTCAAGCTTGTATGAATTTCTAAGCGTTTAAAAATTTCATTTAGCATTAAAATAATGCTCGCATCCTCATACACACTTGCTATGCCAAAGCTTTCTACTCCAAATTGATGAAATTCACGCAATCTTCCTTTTTGTGGCCTTTCATAGCGAAACATAGAGCCATGATAAAACCATCTTTTAACACTTTGAGCCTTGTCCATTTTAGCTTCTATATATGATCTTACCACCCCAGCTGTCCCTTCAGGCCTCAAACACACATCATTGCCTGCTTTATCAACAAATTCATACATTTCTTTGCCAACTATATCAGAGCTTTCTCCAACACTTCTTTTAAAAAGCTTAGTAAGTTCTAAATGCGGACAATTAATAAAAGTAAAACCATAGTTTTTAGCTACTTCTTCACAAGTTTTTACCACTTTTTCATAAAGAGTAGCTTGATCATCTTGTAAATCTTTCATTCCTTTTAAAGCATTAATCATCTATAAAATCCTTAATTTTTTCATGTAAAATTTCAATACTCAAAGAAGCATCTAATTTTAAAATTTTTATATCTATCTTAGTTTTTAAAAACTCTAAAGTTTCTTCTAAAGCTTTTTGTATATTTAAAAAATACTCAATCCCTCTTTTTTCAATACTATCTAAATCTTTTTTAGAAAGTCTTTGCTCAATAAGCTCTTTAGAACCATGTAAAAATACAACCTTTTGTGGAAAAAGTCCACCTGTGGCAAAAGAATTTAACTCAAATAAAATATTTTGATCAAAATCACATCTTGCATAAGCCATATTTGAAATAAAACTACGATCTGAAATGATAAGTTTGTTTTTATTATGCGCTAAATGCATGTCGATTAAATTTGCTCTATCTGCTAAAAAAAGCAAAAGCTCAGCCTTTTTAGAAAATTGCATTTTACTTTCTAATAAAATTTTTCTCAAATGCACTCCAAGCTCACTTCCACCTGGTTCTTTGGTAAAAAATGCATTATGAAAATATTTTTTTAAAAGCTCTATTTGCGTACTTTTGCCTACACAATCAACCCCTTCAAAAGCTATATACAATCTCTCTCCTTTAATAAAGGTATAATTTCTTTTGGCACAAGCTTACTCACATCGCCATTATGCATACAAATTGATCTTACTATGGAGCTTGAAATAAAGGAATTTTTTAAATTCGGCATAAGATATATAGTTTCAAAATCTTCCCAAAGCATGTGATTTGCATAACCAAGTTGTAATTCATACTCAAAATCACTCACCGCTCTTAAGCCTCTTATAATGATATTTATTTGCAAATTTTTAGCAAGATCTACTAGTAAGTTATCAAAAGTTGTAATTTTAACATTTTTTAAGTCTTTTGTAGCAATTTTTACCATTTTTTCTCTATGCTCTAAGCTAAACATAGGCTTTTTACTCTCACTTTTAGCTATGGCAACGATTACTTCTTCAAACATCTTGCTAGCTCGAACGATCACATCTAAATGTCCATTAGTGATAGGATCAAATGTCCCTGGGTATATACAACTAGCCATTATTGCCACCTTTGATATAAATTATGCTCAATATTTGCTAGATCAAGCCATTTTCCTATGATAAATTCATATAGTTTTTCCAAATTATCAATCTTAGCATAACTTGCCATTACAGGAGGAGCGATGATAACTCCATAGCTAGAAAGTTTAACCATTTGTTCTAAATTTAAAGTAGAATAGGGCATTTCCCTTACCCCAAGTATGAGTTTTTTGCGTTCTTTTAAAGCCACTCCTGCAGCTCTTGTAAGCAAAGTATCATTTATACCACAAGCAATTTTTGCCAAAGTATTAATCGAGCAAGGTGTGATAAAAGTCGTTTCTATACCAAAAGATCCACTTGCAACGCATTGACTAATATCTTCATTATCTAAAAAATTTACATGTTCAAGCTCAAATTTATCTTTTATGTGTTGCAAAAAGTCTATATTTTCTAAAAGAGAATTTTCTTTTGTAAAGCTTATTTTTGCATTTTTACTCACAATGGCATAAATTTGCCCTTTTTCTTTTAAATGTTTTAACAATAAAAAACCAAGTTCACAAGAACTAGCCCCGCAAATACCTACTAAAATTTTTCTCATTTTAGCTCCACATAATTTTTACTAATAACTTTACCATGCACGACTTTTCCATCTTTATTTTTAAGGCGAATTCTTTGGTTTAAATTCCCGCTTTGCAAGGCTTTTAATTCTATTATCATGCTTAAATCCCCATCTTTGATAACCCCATAAACAGAATCATTTCTTTGTATAAGGGTTTTGGTTTTAAACATATTATATTTTAAAATCATATTTTCTCTTATATTGCTTTTGGCTATTAAATTTGCGATTTCATCTTTTTTTAATACACCTTGAGGAGCTTTATCAAAAGGAATTTTTAAAATTTTAAAACTGGCAGGACTTAAATTTTCATTGCGCGCAATAGGGCGCGTGGTTTGCAAAACTTCTAATTTTGCCTTTAAAAAATACTTAAAAAATATATTTTTTTTAAACTGCTCTGGAGTTTTAAATTCAGCCTTTACAAAACCATCCGCTCTATCAAAATTATGATTACCTAGTTTTAAAAAAATGTATTGATTAAAATCAGCAGGCAAACTTGATTGAGTGTTAAGATCTAAAGAAATGATTTCTAGTTGCGGATAATTTGTCTTAAATTCTTTAATCAAAGCTAATTTTACTTCATCAAAATTCGAAGCAAAACTTAAAGTATAGAAAAATAAAACTAGAATGATTTGCTTAAAAAACAATACAGTAACCTTTTATAAAAATATATTAATCATATAATACATTAAAAAAGTTTGATTTTAGTTAAAAGAAGTGGAGCGGGAAACGAGATTCGAACTCGCGACCCCAACCTTGGCAAGGTTGTGCTCTACCCCTGAGCTATTCCCGCACTTTGAAAGTAGAGTGTGATTTTATCAAAACTTTATTTTATTGTCAAGTTTTTAAAATTAAGGAATGTTTTTTGCTTATAGTTATTAAATTTTAAAAAAGGAGTTCTCATGCAAGTAAATGATAAAAATAGTCCACTAGCCCTAAATAATATGACAAAAATCAAAGAAAAAAACACATCTTCAGATGAATTTCAAGCTACACTTAATGCACTTAAAGACAAAGAAGAAAAAGAGTATAAAAAAGATAGCAACAATGCTTTTAGTAATACAGATTTAAATACAGGTTCAATTTCTAAAGATTATAGTGTATATGCTTGGGAGAAATTACGTCAAAGTAAATACCAAAAAAATGAAGAAAATATCTTAAATAATCTTTTTAAAACCTTAGATAAAGCAAGAAATTAATCATTCAAAATAGGGTAGCGCAATACCCTATTAAATTTTTAAAACTTTAATTTCTTGATCTTTTGCTAATTTTGTGTCATCTACTTGCGTGATTAAAATATGTGTGTTTTCACATAAAGGTTTTAGCATACCTGAGCCAAATTTAGATTCGCTTGGTTTAAAATATCCATCGACTAATTTTCCAAAAGCAAAATCATTTCTTTGGCCTTTGAAATTTAAATCTTTAGTCAATCTTGCTTTATCAAATTCCAAAAGTTCTTTACCATAAAGTAAATTGAGTATATTTTTTGCAAAAATATGCGTTGAAACTAAAGAAGCCAAAGGATTTCCTGGTAGAGCTAGAAAAAGCATATCACTTTTGCTAAAAAGTTTTACATGCTTACAAAGTTTAGCATTGATTTTTTCAAAAATAGGGCTAAAATCACACTCAAGCAAAGCTTGCTTGATAAAATCAGCCTCACCCACGCTAGCTCCACCACTGCTTATAAGCATATCAAATTCTTTATTTTCTAAAAGCTTTTTATATACATTTAAATCATCTTTTATAAGTCCTAAATACTCAACATCAGCATAATCTTGCAAAATAGCATAAATTCCAAAAGCATTTGCATTATATATGCTGTATTCATCAGCATTTTCCCAAGGCTCTACAAGCTCATCTCCACTTGAAAAAATTCCAATACGCATTTTCTTAACTACTTTTAGCTCATAAATTCCTTGAGCAGCAAGCATAGCTATCATACCTGAAGTGATTTTTTGTCCCTTTTTGAACAAAAGCTCTCCAAGCTTTGCTTCCTCGCCTTTAAAACGGATAGCATTGTTTTCTTTAGCGTTTTTAGCATTGAGCTTTTCATCTTCAAGCAAAGCTTCTTCAAACATTAAAATGGTATTTGCATTTTTAGGAATTTTAGCCCCTGTCATGATTTTATAGCATTCATTTTTTTCTATAATATAATCATTCTTATCGCCTGCTAAAATACTTCCTTTTATTTCTAGCAATTCATTCTTATGTGTATAATTTAGCGCATAACCATCTAGGGCTGAATTATCAAAAGCGGGTAGGTTTTTTTTCACAAAAACATCTTCATACAAAATACACCCCAAAGCCTGTGTTAAATTTACTTTTTGAAATTCATTTTTTGCTTTGATTTGTTCTTTTAAAAAATCTAAAGTTGCAAAAATATCTCTCATTCTTCAAGCCTTCTTATACTTGCGCCTAGTTTTTTAAATTTTTCTTCTAAATTTTCATACCCTCTATCAAGATGATAAATTCTATGAATTTTACTTGTGCCTTTAGCTGCTAAAGCCGCTAAAATCAAAGCAGAAGATGCACGCAAATCAGTAGCCATAACATCAGCTCCCAAAAGCTCTTTAGTACCATTTATAGTAGCAATATGCCCGTTTAATCTTATATCAGCTCCCATTCTTAAAAGCTCACTTACATGCATAAAACGATTTTCAAATAATCTTTCATCAATAATACTTGTACCATTTGCTTTTAAAGCTAAAGCCATAAATTGTGCTTGCATATCCGTTGGAAAGCCTGGGTATTCGCTAGTTAAAATTTCAACCGGTTTGATTTCTTTAGCAGGATTTATACTAATACTATCTTCATTAATATCAAAGCTAAAACCCATTTGCTCTAGCTTTGCCAAAACTGCGCTAAGATGGCTTGCATTGACTTTTTTTAGAGTGATTTTTGAGTTAGTGATAGCTCCTGCACACAAATAAGTTCCTGCTTCAATACGATCAGGAATGATTTCAAAAGGTTTAAATTCTAAAAGTTCTCCACTTGTACCATAAATTTCAAGCTCAGAAGATCCTATGCCTTGTATATCAAGCCCAGCCCTAGCTAAAACCTTACAAAGTTGCACCACTTCAGGCTCTTTAGCAACATTTAAAAGTCTAGTTTTGCCATGAGCTAGAGCTGCTGCCATGATGATATTTTCACTACCTGTAACAGTGATTTTATCAAACATCACATCAGCACCCTTAAGCTTTCCGCTAGCTACCACATAACCTTGCTTGATCTCAATATTAGCTCCCATTTTTTCTAAAGCTAAAAGATGTAAATCAATAGGGCGTTGGCCTATAGCACAACCTCCTGGTAAAGAAACTTCGCAATTTCCAAATCTAGCTAGTAAAGGCCCTAAGGTAAGTATAGAAGCACGCATTTTACGCACGATGTCATATTTTGCTATGGTTTTATTTAAATGCTTTGTATTTATTTTTGCAAAATTGTCTTTAAAAGTATAATTTGCTCCTAAATTTTCAAGCAAAGAAAGTAGGGTGCAAATATCTGCTACATTTGGTAAATTTGAAATTTGAACTTCATTTTTAGCTAAAATACTTGAAGCTATCAAAGGGAGTGCAGCATTTTTTGCACCGCTTATTATCACTTCTCCATTTAATTTTTCAACACCATCAATCTCTAAATAAGTCATTAATTTTCCTTAAAATATATACATTTAATGATATAATAATATTTTACTACAAATATTATATAAATTAATAAGATTAAAGGTATTTTTTGGGAGTTTTTCTAGTCATACTTGGTGGGATATTTTGGGCTGTAAGTGGAGTTTTGGCTGAATATTTGTTTAAAAATCATTATTCTGCTGAATGGGTAAGTTTTTATCGTTTGCTTTTTACTGGCGTTATTTTAATAATTTTGGGTGCAAAAAAATTTAAATTAAAATTACTAAAGCAAAAACAAGAACTTAGCTCTCTTTTAATTTTTTCTATCTTTGGTTTATTGATAACTCAATATGGTTATTTTAAAGCTATTTA
Organism: Campylobacter sp. W0066.1; assembly: GCF_024723635.1. Classification (NCBI taxonomy): domain Bacteria; kingdom Pseudomonadati; phylum Campylobacterota; class Epsilonproteobacteria; order Campylobacterales; family Campylobacteraceae; genus Campylobacter; species Campylobacter sp. W0066.1. Next base: position 42,253 of record NZ_JANQCW010000012.1, read on the forward strand.
TTATACCGATGCAGGAACTGCCACGATGATACAATACAACGCACCATTAATCATAATGCTTTTTATGTGTTTTAAAAATAAAATTTTACCTAAAAAAATAGAGCTAATCGCTTTGTTTTTAATACTTTTTGCCTTATTTTTACTTATAACAAATGGGGATATTAATGCATTAAAACTTGACATAAGAGGTGTTATTTGGGCTTTTTTTGGAGCTCTTGGAGTGGCATTTTATTCTTTGAGTGCTAGACTTATCATAGCAAAATATGGCTTATTTTTAATCATGGGTTTGGCTAGTTTATTTGCTTCTTTTTTACTTTTTGTATTATTACAAGGAAATATCCCAAAACATGATTTTTCTTTAAATTCCTTTTTGGCTATGAGTGGGATTGTATTTATAGGTACAATAGGGGCTTTTTGTTTATATTTAAAAGGAGTTGAATTAATAGGAGCTTTTAAAGCTAGTATGATAGCTTGTATAGAACCTGTGGCTGCTGCTTTTATGAGTTTTTTATTTTTAGGAACTATTTATAGCGTGATTGATCTTTTTGCTTTTGCTTTGATCATTCTTAGTGTGTTTTTAAATGCTAAAAAACATTAGAGTCATTGCATAGCTTGCATGGTTTGAGATAACATTTGGGTTATTCTTGCATAAATGCTTTGCATTTGCGAATTTAAACTTTGAATTTGAGAATTGATCATTTGAGCTTTTTGTGGATCTTGGCTTGACTGTAATTTTGCATTTAATTCTGTTATTTTAGCTTGTATTTTAGAAAGTTCTTTATAAAGTTTACTTAACTCATCTTCTGATTTTTCTCCATTTTGACTTTCTTTAACACTTTTTTCAAGTTCTTTTATACCTTGAGTGAATTTAAACTCTATAAAATTCTTGCTCTCTTTGCTTTCTTTTTCTTCTTTTTGAGTGTTTAAAACATAAGGATTGATTTTACTAATATAATCATTTATTTGCATGATATATCCTTTCTTTTAAAGGATATATCGGATTTTTTATAAAAAATTAATTTCTATCGTGAAGTTTTTTTGCTACTTCTGCGGCTAATTTTAGCTTTTCATTATCAAAATGTGTGTAAATTCTTGAAGTATTTAAACTTGCATGGCCTAGTGCTTCTTGGACTAAAACTAAATCTTTTTGCTTTTTATAAAGTAGGGTAGCAAAAGTGTGTCTTAACATATGAGCTCCATTTTTTTGCTTGCGAATTCCTGCTTTAAATAAAATTTGCTCTACTATGCGCGAAACATAAGCTTGGGTTAGGGCTTTACCATTGCGATTGACAAACAAAAGCCCATCACAAGAAAGATAATTTACCCTTACATCTTTTAAAAGGTGTTCTATAAGCTCTTTTTTAATCATCACAACGCGGTATTTATTACCCTTAGCCCTAATGCGTATAATATAAAGATCATTTTCTTCGCTAATATCTTTTAATTTTATATTAATAGCCTCACTAACCCTAATTCCTGTAAAAATGATGATTTTAATAATCAAGCGATTGCGTATAGTATTGCTTTTAAAATCCGTATTATCAATAGCATCTAAAAATTTACTCACTTCATCTTCGTTCATATATTCAGGTAGCTTAACTCCCTTAGAACCACTTATACCCGCCCAATTTTTAAGGTTGATATCAAAAATGTGCGCCTTTTGATCTTCTTCATTTTGTTTATCTAAAAATGCAAAAAAATTAATCACAGCTATGCGATAATTTTTTTTACTCGCATCAGATAAAGAAGCGCTAATACTTGCTAAAATTTCCACTAAAAGCTCTTCGTCGATTTGTTTTAGTGAATAAAGCTTGTAAAATAACAAATACTCATAAAGTTTTTTCAAAGGATTAAAATACGTATTTACACCGCTAAGTCCTGCATTTCTTGCTTTTTTTACATAAGCATCAAGCTCTTGTATATTTTTAACACCCTTGCTTAGAGCTAAATTTACTATAGCCAAAGCTTGAGGGTCTTTTAATTCCTTATTTGATAAAGAATTAAGCTTAAATTTCACATATCTACAAAGCCAAAATAAAAATGACTTTTCAAAATTTTCTTCACAATCTAGAGGATATTTCATTTTTAGTCTCCAAAACTTCTAAAACAGCTTAAAAAATTATAAAAAAATCTTACTTAAAAAATATCAAGCTATAATTATAAAAACAAAATAGGGTGATGACATGTTTTTTAAGAAAAAAACTACGCAAAAGCAAATAAAACAAAACAATACTTCAAACAATGACTTTGCACAAGAAAAAAGACTTTATGAATTTAGAGAAAATATGAAAAAACTTAGTAAAGATGAAAATAGTGCTAAACTTTTAGCAAGACAACTTTCAAGATTAATCCAAAAATCCAAATAAAACCAAAAATTCCTTACAAGCTAAACTTTTATATTTATTTTCCTTTTTACTCATCATTTTAGCTTTTTTAGTCTATAAAAATATTTTAACTTAAACTTAATATATATGTAAAATTATATGATAAATAGTAAAATCTTGAAATTATATATATTTTGTATTGAAAACTATAATTTTCAAACTTTTATATTTATCTGTTTATACATAAGTAAAATATATTTAAAAGTACCTATAATATAGTATTTTAAGGCATTTTAATTTTTGGATGAAAACAATTTATCCATAAAAAAATAAGTATAATTTTTTGAAAAATATTATAAGTTATTTTATGTAGCTATAAAAGACTAAAGACGTATATTTTTTATTTCAACTAAATTTTAGTTTATATTTTTGCTTAAATAAATTTGAAGTTTAAAAATGTAGATTAGTTATTTTCTTGACTTTTAGGATAATCAAAAAACACAACTTCCCCGCTGTGTTCTTTTATATCTTTAAATTCTTTTATATCAAATTGCATACATAAAATAGCAGAAGTTGGAAAATTTTCTAAATCTATATGGGCTAAATATTCACAAAGTTCTTGCAATAAAGGATTGTGCATAATTAGCACTACCCTACTCTCTTTTAATTCTTTTATAAATTTTAATACATCTTCTAAATTACCATCATAAAAGTTTTTTTCTATCTTAATATCTTTTTCTTTTAAAGAAAAACTTTTGCAAAGTTTTTGTGCTGTTTTTATACAACGCCTAGCAGGACTTGAAATAATGCTTTGAGCTTTAAATTCTAAATCTTTAATCCTATAAATCATAGTTTTTAAATCATCTTTTCCACTAGAGCTAAGCTCTCGTTGCAAATCTTGATCGTAGTTTTCTTTTTGAGCTTTAGCATGACGGATAAAATAAATATATTTCATCTTATAACCTTAAATTTACCCAAAGCATATCCACATATAAAGCCAAAAATATGTGCATACCAAGCTATATTTACACCCATAAAAATAGGTACAAAACTCATTAATAATATAGCTACGATAAGTCCTTTAGTGGCGG
>NZ_JANQCW010000013.1:0-44891 GCF_024723635.1 Campylobacter sp. W0066.1
TTTCATAACTTGGATTTGGCTTACCGCCACTATAACCTACTTCTGTATAAACTACGCCTTTGATTTCATCAAACACAGCTTGAGTACACCAAAAACAACCCGCACCTAAGATGATTTCTTTATTTGTCATTATTTTCTAAATCCTCATTTTCTTTTAAAACAAGTTGCATAAGATAAAGTTCTTCTCCGTCTATGATTTTTAAATCTTTATCTTCGCATTTTGGGCACCAAAAGATATTATTTTCAAGTACTCCGCTAAAATGGCATTTTTGACACTCAACTATTACTTCTTGGATATGCATAATAAATTTAGCATTCTTACACAAGGGACTATTTTCTTTAAAAGTTTCAAAGCTTCTTTGTAAAAGTGGAGGTTCAACCCCGCTTAAGCGCCCTATTTTAACATGCACTTCTTCAATAATTTTTCCTTGAGCATATTCTTCGCAAAGCTCTAGTAATGATTCTGTAATACTTAACTCATGCATTAGCAAATTCTTGGTAAAAGTTCGCCTTTTGGAGCTTCTAAAATGCGTTTTGCTCCATAAGCATTTTCTAAAACTACTCTTGTTTTTTCATTAGCTGTGATTTCACCTATAATGGCTGCATTAGCATTAAATTGTTTTAAAATTTCTAATGCTTTTTGCTCATCTTTTTTATCTACACAAACAATAAAAGTTCCTTCATTTGCAAGCTCATAAGGCTCATACCCAAAAAGCTCACAAACCCCTAAAACTTCATCGCAAACTGGGATTTTTTCTTCATATATTAAAAGCTCTAAATTACTTAATTTAGCCCATTCATTTAAAACCGCACTAAGCCCACCACGCGTAGCATCACGCATTGCTTTTATAGAAATATCTGCATTTAAAAGTGCTAAAACTTCATCTTTTAAGCTTTTGCAATCACTTTGGATATTTGCCTCTAAATTATTTCTTTCAACCAAAACCGCACAACCATGGGCTCCAATATCCCTTGAAACTAATATACTGCAACCACTTTTTAAGTCTTTGGTGTTGATTTTTTGTATATTTTTACCTATACATGAAGTGTTAATATATATTTCATCGCCTTTATTTTTAGGAACAACTTTAGTATCCCCACAAACTAGTTTTACTCCTGCTTTATCGCATTCTTCTTTTATAGATTTTAGTATAATTTTTAACTTTTCTGTCTCAAAACCCTCTTCTAAAATCAAAGCTAGTGATAAATATAGCGGTTTTGCTCCCACCATTAATACATCATTTACGCTACCACAAACTGCTAATTTTCCTATATTTATATCTTTTAAAAAGATAGGATTTAGTACAAAAGAATCGGTACTAAAAGCCAAATCATCTAAAATAGCAGCGTCATTTGCTTCTTTTAAAACATCATTTTCAAAAATAGAAAAAATTTCACTTATCAAAGCATTCATTTCTTCGCCACCACCACCGTGGGCTAGAGTAATTTGTTTCATTTTATGCCTTATCTTGATAGTATTTATAATAAGCCGCACAAGCTCCTTCACTAGAAACCATACAGCTACCTATAGGATTTTTTGGAGTACAAGCTTTTGCAAACACCTTACAATCATAAGGCTTAGCTAAGCCTCTTAAAATTTGACCACAAATACAAGCTTTACTCTCATCTTTACTTTGCACTTTACAGTCAAACACTTTGCTAGCATCTAAGTGCGCAAATTCATCTTTTAAACAAAGCCCACCATTTACAATCACTCCAAGACCTCTAAATTCAAAATCACAAGGTTTAAAGTATTTTTCTACTAAAGCTTTGGCTTTTAAATTTCCCTCTTTGCTAACTACTCTGTGATATTCATTGTAAACTTCAAAAGTATTTGCATTCATTTGCTCTACTATATTTAACACACTAAGCATTATATCAACTGGCTCAAAACCACTCACTGCTATAGGAGTTTTGTATTTTTTAGCAATAGGTTCATAAATATTTGATCCTGTGATAACGCTTACGTGAGAAGGTCCTAAAAAGGCATCAATTTTTACATTTTCATCTTGCATGATAGCTTCTACTGCGGGTGGAACTAATACATGATTAATATGAAAAAATAAATTTTTTAAATTTAAGGCTATACTTTTTTCTATAATCACCCCACTCATAGGTGTAGTTGTCTCAAAACCTATGGTAAAAAAGATTATATTTTTCTCAGGGTTTTTTAAAGCTATATCTATCACATCCAAAGGTGTATAAAGCGCTCTAACATCAGCTCCTTTGGCTCTAAGATCAATTAAGCTTTCATAACTTCCTGGCACTTTAAGCATATCGCCTAATACACAAAAGATAGTATTTGGCATACTTGCAAGCTTTAAAGCTACATCAATACGCTCTCTAGGCATAACACATACAGGACAGCCTGGGCCGTGAACAAAATTAATTTCTTTTGGCAATAAATCAGGTAAACCAAATTTCATAATACTATGCGTATGTCCACCACAAATTTCCATGATATTAATAGGCTTAGTAATTTTAGAAGCAATAAGTTCTTTTAGGGCTAAAATTCTTTCTTTATCTCTAAAATCATTAATTAAATCCATTTTTTAGCCCCATATCGCCTTCATTTTCATCAATTTGTCCATTTTGCATTTTCTCTGCTATATCTGTATAAATTTTTAAACTCTCTTGTGCAGCTTGAGTGTCGATTTTTTCCATAGCAAAACCTACATGTATAAGCACATAATCACCTACTTTTAAAGGCTCACTTATTAAATCCAAACTTACTCTTCTTTTAACCCCTAAAGTTTCTACTATAGCTGAATTTAGCTCATCAATTTCTAAAATTTTAGAAGGTATAGAAAGACACATTAGTTAAGCTCCTTTTTCATTTTTAGATAATTTATCCAAAGATCAAACCTTGTTTTTGTTTTGCTATCTAAAATCATAATATCTATTTTAGGATTTAGCCTTTTAGCAGCCATAGAAGCTGCTTTAAAATCAAAGTCAAAATGCTGAGCTAAATCGGCTTTAGTAATGACTAATAAATCAGCCTTTCTAAACATCACTGGATATTTTTCTACCTTATCACTACCTTCTGTTACTGAAAGTAAAACCACATTTAAATGCTCGCCTAAATCATAACTTGCAGGACATACTAAATTTCCCACATTTTCAACAAAAACTATATCAAGTTCGCTAAGTTTAAAATGATGTAAAGCTTCATGCACCATAAAAGCATCTAAATGACAAGTTTGTCCTGTGGTGATTTGATGAGCTAAGCCTCCTGCTTTGATAATGCGATTTGCATCATTGTTAGTTTCTAAATCTCCTTCAACCACGGCTATTTTTAAATCATCTTTTAAAGTTTTTATAGTTTCTTCTAAAAGTGTTGTTTTACCGCTTCCTGGAGAACTCATTAGATTAATACAAAGAGTATTATACTCATTAAAATGCTCTCTATTATGAGCTGCTTGATGATCATTTTTTGATAAAATTTTACTAATAACATTAATAGTTTTTTCATCTTTTAAAGCCGGATTTTCATGATGGTGATCATGATGATGTTCATGTCCATTAATAGAACAGCCGCAATCTTTACACATAATCTTTCCTTTATCTTTTTATTTTATTGTATATAAAAAAGTATTAAAAAAATATGAGTTTTATTAAGTTTTTAAAGATAAATAATGCACAAGTTGTCCAAGTGCAATAGAACTATCATTACAAGGAAATTGCAAAGAAGTTTTATAAGCAAAATTTTTTTGATCTAAAATTTCAAGTAAGGTTTTATTTTGAAATACTCCACCACACAAAAGCACTTCTTCTTTAAAATCTTTTGAATATTCTATAATTAAATCTGCAATGCCATTAAGCAAACCTGTGCTAATTTTAACTTTATCTTTATCTTCTAAGGCTTGCAAAAAAGCATTTTTAAAGCAAATTTCTTTTTCTTTGATGTCAAATTTGTAACTATAATCAAGATTTTTATCATAATATTTTTCCATCAAAAGTCCAATTTGTGCTTCATAATCAAGCTTTTGTATATCAAAAGCAAAAGCGCCAAAAGCATCAATAATTCTACCAAGAGAACTTGTATATAAAGAGCTTTGAGTATGAATTTTTTTAAGATTATTTAATTTTACTTGAGAAAATTTAGCTAAAAACTCGCTAGCTTTGCTTTCTAAATTAAAATCAAAAATCAAAGCTAAAGCTAAATTTGCGATATTTTTAATATCTGCATTAATTAGTTTGAAATTTTTAAAATGATTTAGCCTTTCATAGCTTTTTAAACTCGCTCTAAAAATCTCTCCACCCCAAATTTTTCCATCATCTCCATAACCTGTCCCATCAAAAACAAAGGCTAAAACATCATTTTTGTAAATTTTGTGTTCAAATAAACAAGCACACAAATGTGCATAGTGATGTTGCACGCGAAAATTTTTATAATCTTTAAATTCTTTTACATAGTTAAATTGTGGGTGTTTATCGCTTAAAATATGATCAAAATTTAGTTTATAAGAGTTTTGAAAGAAAGTTAAAATTTTAAAAAATCTCTCTTGTATGTCTAAACTTTTCATATCACCTATATAAGGAGAAATGAAAATTTGATTTTTAAAAAAACATGCAAATTCATTTTTTAATTCACTTCCTAGAGCTAGAATATTTTCTTTTACATTAAAAATATCTGCTGTGTTAATATAAAGTGGGTTAAGACCCCTTGAAGTCCTTAAAAACATTACTTCTTTACCAACAACTTGAGCAATGCTATCATCGCTTGAATTGTGTATTGCTCTATCATAATCAAGATAAAAATCAAATACGTCACTAAGTTGCTCTAAAAGTTTTGTTTCTTCATAAATAATGCTTTGTGAGCTTAAATTAGCACTAGTTGCAATGATAGGTTTTTTAAAATGTTCAAAAAGCATTAAATGCGTTCCCGTATAAGCTAACATAATACCTATTTTATTAGTATCTGGTGCTAAGCTTTTATGGATATTTTTGCTATTTAAAATAACTATGGGTTTTAAATTTGAAGTTAAAAGTTTTGTCTCAGCTTCATTGATAAAAGCTAATTCTTGAGCCATTTTAAGTTCTTTTACCATAATGGCAAAAGGCTTTTTAGGGCGATTTTTACGTATTCTAAGTTCATTTATAGCATTTTCATTTGTGCTATCACAAATTAAATGAAACCCACCTATACCTTTAAAAGCTATGATTTTACCTTCTTCTAAAAGTTTTGCAAGCAAGATAAAAGCTTTTTCATCTTTGGCTAAAATATTTTGACTTTTATCTTTTAAAAAGATAGTAATTTTACATTTTGGACATGAGAGTGGTTGAGCATGAAAGCGACGATTAGCGGGATCTTCATATTCACTTTGACAAAAAGAACACATTTTAAACTCATCCATAGTCGTATTAGCTCTATCATATGGGAGTTTTTTTATAATAGAAAATCTTGGTCCGCAACTTGTACAAGTGATGAAAGGGTATTTAAAACGCGGGTTTTTTTCATCATAAAATTCATTATAGCAATCCTCACAAAGAGCAAAATCGCTCAAAATCGGACTAAATTTTTCACTATCTTGTGAAGTACTTATACTAAATTCATTATAAGTTTTTTGAAGTTTTTTATAAGAAAAATTAAAATCATCTATCCTAGCTAAAGGTGGTAAATTAGCAAAAAGTTTTTCTTTAAAAATTTCTAATTCATCATTACTACACTCAAGGATTATAACAACACCTAAGCTATTATTATAAACTTCACCTTTTAAATTAAGCTCTTTAGCTATGTTAAAAACAAAAGGGCGAAAGCCAACGCCTTGCACTAGCCCTTTAATATGAATTTCATATCCAAAGTGGGACATCGCTTAACTTAAAAAATGGTATGTGTTTAAATACATTTTTACTAAGGCTTTTGTGTTCAAACAAGCTCCCACTAAGCACGGCACAATCAACTTGTTCTTTAGCTTTTAAATCATCGAATAAATCCCTTAAAAAATACGCCAAACTCTCAACAACACCTAAGGCTATGATTTGATTTTCTACTCCAGCAAGCTTAAAGCTCATCACGCTTCTTAAGGTTTTAGTATAATCAAATTCTTTTTGCTCATTAAGCTTAAAATCTATCCTAACACCTTTTGCCATTTTACTCTCATCTGCTAAAGCTAAAAGCGCTAATGCAGCACTTTGCACATCTTCATCAAGCTCTAAGATCATCCCTACCATGCCAAAAAGATTAAAAAAATTATTAGCCATATTTAGTTCTTTTCGTACTAGGGTAAATTCTTTTTCATAATTAGCTAGTAATCTCTTAGCAACATCATCTTGATTTATAGTTTCATAAAACTCATCAAAACTTTTTGGTAAATTTAGTTTTAAAAGATTTAGCTCTTTATCAAGTAAGATAATATCATCATTTCTTTTGCTAAGTTCTAAAAGCAAAGGCTTTTTGTCTTTAAAATCAGACAATATACAAGAAATTCTTGCAAAATTTTTATCTTCTTTTTGAAAAATCAAATTTTTAAACTCAGGTAAAATATAATCATAACCTCTACAAACTACTAGTTCATTTTCGATTAAAGCCACTTCAAAATCATCTTCAAAATGTTCTAGCTTTTTAAAATTTAAAAACTTAATTCCTTCTTTTTCAAGCTCAAAACATAAGGCAAACAAGAAAAGATTATCATATATTTTTATTTTAAAATACTCATGATTTAATTGATGATTTTGTCTAAAAATAGCATTAAATTTAAGTTTCATTAGAGGTTTTTCAACCCCTGCTAAGATTTTAAACTGCTCGTTATTACAAGAAAAAAATACATTGATATGCTTTGGATCGCAAGGTATTAAAAAATCATCTAATGCTTCATTAAAAATTTCAAAAACATATGTTCCTTTTGAGCTTTTAAAATATATTTTTTCTTTATTTTTTAATTTTTCTAAGGTTTTTTTTAAATTATCGCAGAAATTTTCTTTAGTGATTTTTATAAAATCTTCTTCTATCCTAAACTCTTCTTCTACAAAAACACCCCATTCATTTTCTAAAAGCTCACCATTAGTATAAGCATTTGCATTAAGTCTTGTTAAAAAACTTCTTTTAGTGAAGGTTTTTTCTTTTTTTATGGGCGTAAAATCTTCTTCTGTAACTTTTAAGTCAAATTTGTTTAAAAAAACACTGTGGCTGATATTTTCTAAATTAGAACAAAAGGCTTGAATTTCATCTTTTTCGCCTTTAATTTTAATGATGATTTTCTCATCTTTTTGCTCATAATTATACACATAATCTTTAGCATAATAAGCTAACAAATACTCAAAAATATCGTTTTTAGATTTATAATCAAAAGTAATTTCTAAAAGCAAGTTTAAAACCTTAAAATTAAAATTTCTAAAGCATAAATATAACAATTTTAATTCTAAGGAAAGCTTAAACAAGCTATCTAAAATATAGATAGCTTGTTATTTTAGTAGTTAAATTCAGAACCGATAGCGATTTTTTGAATTTCTTTTTTGTTTTCAAGTTTTAAAAGTGGAGCATTTTTATCCATACCTAAAACTTTTGCTTTTTTACCATCAAGTGACAATGCAACACCTTCAGGTAAAGCATAAACAACAACTTTAGGATTAACAATCAAAAACTCTTCAAGTCTTTCTTCGCGGCTTTCACCATTATGTCCTACTGGCTTACCTGAGATAAAATGCGGGTTGATTTGATGAGGGAAGATATTAAAAGTATTGAATGATTTTGGTTCAACTATAGGCATATCATTAGTTGTCATCATAGTTGCACCTGCTACGTTTGAACCTGCTGACCAACCAACATAAGGCACGCCCTCACTTACTCTTTTTGCGATGAGCTCTACTAGGTTATTATTATAAAGTTGATTTACAAGTTCAAAAGTATTTCCGCCCCCTACAAAAATCGCATCAGCACTTTTAACAATATCAGCAGCATTTCCTCTATGCACACTAATTATTTGAAGTCCTAAGCTTTCTAAAGCTTTAGCAACTTGTGCTTCATATTGCTCATAAGTTTTTCTAACACCCGCATAAGGTATAAATGCTACTTTTTTACCTTTTAAGTTGTTTTTTTCAACAAATTCTTTAAGCCAAGGTAAAGCATGGTTTAAATACCCAGTGTCTTTATATCCCGAACTTGAGAGCAATAAAGCTTTTTGCTTATCTTTTGGAAAATTAACCACATCATTAGCATTTAAAGCCACCCCACTAAAAAGCATAGCAGCTAAACCCAAAGCACCTACTTTTAACAAATTTCTTCTTTTCATTGTTTTTCCTTTAAAATATATTTAAAAACTATTTATTTTAATAAATATTTTTTTAAATTAAAATAAATTCTTGTTAAAAAATAAGACTTTTTAGAAAAACTTCTCTTGCTTTATAATCAGGCATAAATTTATATAAAAAATCATAAAATTCTTTTTGATGATGTGGGTAGATTAAATGTGTAAGTTCATGTAAAACCACATATTCTATAGCTTTTATAGGTTTTTGCATGAGTTTTAAATTTAAGTTTATGTATGCTTTTTGATGATTGCAAGAACCCCATCTTGAGATCATTTCTTTAATACAAATTCTTTGCACTTTTCTCTTGCAGACAAATTGCCATTTTTTTATAAAATACTCAAAAATCACCCTAGCACTACGCCTTAAAAAAAGATCTAAGGATTTTTGATTTTTTGCAAAGATTTTATCTTTTTTTATGAGAACTTTTTTGTGATTTTCGTTAAAAACTAGCTTGTATTTTTTACCTAAAAAATATAGCTCATCACTTGCTATAACTACCCTTTTTAAAGAAAGTTCTTTTTCTTTAGCTCTAATCCAACTTTCATTTTTTTCTAAAAATCTTAAAACATCTCTTTGCTCATAATATAGCGGTATGCTAAGCTTGAAATTTAAATCTCTATCTATCCTAAGTCTTAGATATTTAAGTTTTTTCTTTTCAAAAGCAAAACAAAATTCTTTAAATTCTAAAATTCCTTTTATACTAGAGCTTTGCCTTGCCATTTTTTACTTTTCCATCTATATGAATTTACAATACCACGTAAAAACTCATCCGCGCAAAAACCTATCCAAACTCCTAAAATTCCAAGCCCAACATAAAAACAAAGCACATAACCAACTGGTAAAGAAACCCCAAGCATAAACACCACTCCACTTAAAAACGGAAATCTCGCATCACCACTTGCTCTTAGTGAATTTACCATGACTATATTAAAAGTTCTTGAGATTTCTAAGAAGATTGAAAGAGTAAAAAGTGGTATCATAAGCTCTTTTAAACTCTCTTCAAGCTTTACTACACCCATGGTAAAATCTTGCAAAACATAATTAAGCAAAGCTACAAAAGCACTTGCAATCACACTAAAATAAAGCGCTATCCAAGTATGCTTATAAGCTAAATTTAAGTATTTTGCGCCAACTAATTTACCTATGATAATTTCATTTGCTACGCTTATAGCTTGCCCTACTAGCATGATGAGCAAAGAAATTTGAAAATAAATCGTTTGAACACTTAAATTTTCTTTGCCTAAACTTGCTACAAAAGCAAAAGCTATGGTGTATTGTATAAACCATATCAAATGCTCCCCTGCTGCAAACCCACCGATGTTGAGTATCTTTTTTAAAACCATTTTTTCAAGACTTATCATTTCTTTAAATTTTAAATGAATTTTAAGCTTAAAGCTAAGTATACCCACAAGCATACAAAAAGATATCACACGCCCAAGTATATTACTAAGCCCTACTCCAAAAAGCTCTAACTTTGTAAAATGTAATACATAAAAATTTCCTATAAATATCACAACATTCATCAATAAGGTTGTAAACATAACCCAATAAGCCATATTATACACCCTAATAATAGCAGCCAAAACTATACCCATAGCGTCAAAAAACAAACAAATTCCAAGCATATGCAAGTAAATTTCACTGTCTTTTAAAAGTTCATTTGGAATTTGTAAAAGATAGAGTAAAAACTCTCCATGCCATAAAATCAAACTTCCACACACAAAACCAAGCAAGGCATTTAAAAATAAACTTTGATGGATTACTTTTCTAGCTAAAGTATAATTTTTAGCTCCTAAAGCTTGAGCAATCACCACACTACAACCCACACTTAAAAAACTAAAAATAATAATAAATAAATCTGCTACTTGATTACCCGCACCCATAGCCCCAACTAAAAAGTTAGAATACTGCGAAACCATAACGGTATTGATAATCAAAGAAAAATATCTTAAAAACATTTCAAGTAGTATAGGCATACTAAGATGTTTAAGTGAAAGTTGTTTGCTGGCCATAAATACTCTTTTTGATAATAATTTTTGAAAGTAAAAGTAATTTTACTTAAAAATTGCTTTTTTAAAGATAAATATATTTTTAATTATACTGATTTTAAGAATAAACAAATATATTTTAGAAATTTTGATTAATTACATCATCAAAATTTCTAAATAAATAAAAATTACCCAAAAGCTCCGTTTAAATAAGCTTTTGTTTTTTCTTCTTTGGGATTTTCAAAAAATTCTTTACTCTCTCCAAATTCTACAAGTTCTCCTAAATGAAAAAACGCAGTATAATCAGCCACGCGCTTACCTTGTTGCATATTATGTGTTACCATAATCATGGAAAGATTATGACTTAATTCTTTAATAAGCTCTTCTATAACACTTGAAGATATAGGATCAAGTGCAGAAGTTGGTTCATCTAAAAGTAATAATTTTGGTTTTATAGCCAAAGCTCTTGCTATACAAAGGCGTTGTTGCTGACCACCTGAAAGTGCTAGAGCATTTTGCTTTAGTTTATCTTTTACTTCCTCAAAAAGCCCTACTTTTTTAAGACAATCTTCCACCAAAGCATCTTCTTCATCTTTGTTTTTGATCATCCCATGGAGTTTTGGAGCATAAGAAATATTATCATAAATGCTTTTTGCAAAAACATTAGGTTGTTGAAATACCATTCCAACTTTTTTTCTAAGCACGACTAAATCTTGATTTTTAACATCTTTTCCATCAATCTCGACAAGACCATCTACTTTTGCTATTTTGTCATTCATCCTATTAAAACAACGCAAAAATGTGGATTTTCCACAGCCTGAAGCACCTATTAAAGCTGTGATTTTATTTTTTTGAATTTCCATATTAATATCAAACAAAGCTTGTTTTTTATCATAAAATAAATTTAAATTTGTTGTTTTTGCTATCATTTTAATTTTCCTTGAAAATATCTTCTTAAAAGTATTGCTGCTAAATTTAAAATCACCAAAAGAGATAAAAGCACTATAATCCCTGCTGCTGTTCTTTCTAAAAATGCACGCTCTGGCATAGCTGACCATGAAAAAATTTGAGCAGGTAAAACACTTGTTGGCGCAAAAATTGAGTTTGCCACATCAGGTATAAAAGCTATCATACCTATAATCATCAAAGGTGCGGTTTCGCCAATAGCCCCTGCTAGAGTTAAAATAGAACCTGTTAAAATCATAGGCATTGCCAAAGGTAGCATAATGCCTTTTATCATTTGAATTTTAGTCATGCCTAAAGCATATGCTGCATTTTTCATATTAATATCCACACTTTTTAAGGCAGCTTTAGTTGAAACAATAATAATAGGCAAACTCATAATTGCTAAAGTAAGTCCCCCAACTAAAGCACTAGAACGAGGCATCCCAAAAAGATTAATAAATACCCCAAGTCCTAAAAGTCCAAATAAAATACTAGGAATACTTGCAAGGTTATTAATACACACTTCTATAAAATGCGTAAATACATTTTGCGGAGCAAATTCTTCTAAATAAATAGCTGCTCCAACTCCTATTGGGATACTCACAGCCATACATACTAACATTACAAGCAAAGTTCCAACCACAGAAGCAAAGATTCCTGAATTTTCAGGTGATTTAGAGTCTCCATTAAGGAAAAAATTTGTGTTAAAACTTAGTTTGATTTCTTGCTTTTGAACTAATTCATCAACTAAAGTTTTTTGCTCATCGCTTAGTTTATTGTAGTTTTTTTTCATATATTGATCAACTTCAGAATTTGCTAAAAGCCAAGATTTTTCTTTGATTTGACCTGTTCTTATTTTCCTTTGCTCAGCACGCGATAAAAGCTCATACGAAGGGCTATTTCTATCAGCCTGGGCATAAATGTAAGTTTGCTTAAAAGCTCCTATCCCAAGATATCCTACGCTTGATAAAAAAATACAAAGAAAAATAAGGTTTATATAAAGCCCCATTTTACAGAATCTTTTAAAATTTTTTGAAGCTTTTTTTCTTTGTTTAAAAAGTTTATTCATAAATTTTTCCTTTTATGGAAGCGATTAATCAAATAAACGCTAAAAATATTAATGATTAATGTAATAATAAAAAGCACAAGCCCTAAAGAAAATGCACTTAAAGCCAAAGAGCTATCAAAAGCTTGATCACCACTTAATGCTTCTACTATTTTTACAGTCACTGTTGTCATATCTTCTAAGAAATTCATTGTTAAATTTGGACGCAATGAAGCAGCCATAACAACAATCATCGTTTCACCTAAAGCTCTTGAAAGTCCTAAAAGACAAGCTACAACTATACCTGGCATTGCTTCTGGTAAAATTACTGCAAATACAATTTCTTTTTTAGTCATACCTAAAGCATAAGCTCCATTTATCCTTTTTGAACTTACAGCTTCAATGCAATCTTGTGAGAGTGAAGCTACTATAGGAACTATCATGATACCCATGATAAAACCTGCACCTAGGGCGCTTTGAAAACTAGCTTTGATACCAAAAAGAGAAAAAAACCACACTATAAAAGGAGCTACAACTATGGCTGCGAAAAATCCAAAAACTACAGTAGGAATTCCTGCTATGATTTCTAAAATAGGTTTTAAATAGTTTTTAGATTTTTTACCTGCAAATACTCCAAGATAAATAGCACACATTACACCTAAAGGTAAGGCTGTTAACATTGCTATTAATGAAATATAAAAAGTTCCCCAAAATAAACTCAAAGCACCAAAAACACCATGCTTGCTACTTCCATCAGCACCTACAAATGCAGCATCTGCTGCCCACTGACTTGAGAATAAAAAAGTAAATACACTTTCTTTTTGAAAAAATTTTAAAGCCTCTATTAAAATAGTTAGCATAATAGCAAAGCTTACTACTACACTAACAAAAGCACAAAGAAAAAGCGTTAATTTTATTATTTTTTCTTTTATCAATTTTTCATCCTAAAAATTAAAAAACTTTCCCTGCTTTAACAAGCTCATCAGTTAATAAACCTTTTTCTTCTATATGTTTTTGGGTTGCTTTTAAAGTTTTTTCATCCAAAGGAACTAATCCTATTTTTTCTAATTCTGCTCCGCTTTTAGCTAAATCATCACTCATATAAATTTTTGCAAATTCAAATACTTCTGGATTTTTCTTAGCATTCATATATATAAACAAAGAACGAGCTAGTTTATATTTTCCTTCGGAAATATTCTTCTCATCAGCTTTTACACCATCAATGTGGGTAGCATTAATCTTATCATCATTACTAGCTAAAAATCCGTACCCAAAAAGCCCAAAAGCTTCTTTATCAACAGAAAGTTTTGAAACAATTAAATTATCGTTTTCTCCACTTGGTATAAATGCTCCATCTTGGCGTATAGTTTTATATGCACCTTTATATTCAGGAATTTTTTTAGAAATATCTACCATTACAAGCTCTTCTATACTATCTCTTGTTCCTGAACTTGATGGAGGACCATAGATTGTAATTTTTCTATTTGGTAGATTTTTATTGATTTGTTGCCAATTTGTGTAAGGATTTGGGACTAATTTTCCATCTTGTGGAATTTCTTTGGCCAAAGCTAAAAATAACTCATGTAAGCTTATATTTAATGGAGCATTGATTTTATTTTGAGCTAAAACTATGCCATCATAGCCTATCATAATCCCGACTATATCACTCACACCTGATTTTTTACAAGTTTCAAATTCACTTGGCTTGATTGCTCTTGAAGCATTAGAAATATCAGTAATTCCCTCGCAAAACACTTTAAAACCACCGCCTGTGCCAAGACTTTCAACTATAGGTGTTTTTGTATTTTTTATAACAGCATATTCTTCAGCAACAAAAGAAGTAAAAGGATAGACAGTGGATGAACCTGCTATTTTTAAATCTGCTGCGTTTAGACTAACAAAAGTAGCTACACTTAAAGCCAAAAGTTTTTTCATTTTTTCTCCTTAGTTAAAAAGTGATGAAAATTTAAAAAAACTTGGAAACATTTTGGATACATATATTTTTTGATATAATTTTTATATGTTAAATATTATTTTGATAGAAGATGATAAAGACTTAAACGAATTAATCACACTAAGACTTAGTCAAGAAAATATAAAAATTTATAGTTATTTTGATTTTTTTGACTTAGAAAATTTTCTAGATACAAATGAAATAGACTTAATCATCATGGATAGAAATTTACCAAGTGGCGATAGTGTAGAGATGATAAAACATTTAAGAAAAAAAGGTTATATGGAGCCTGTGATTTTTCTTAGTGCAAAGACTTTACAAAAAGATATTTTAGAAGGTTTTGAGCAAGGCTGTGATGATTATATATGCAAACCCTTTGATTTTAATGAACTTTTATTTAGAATCAAAGCTGTAACTAAAAGAAATAAAACTCCAAAAGAACAAATTTCTTATCAAGATTTTACCTTATATATAGAAGACAGAAAATTAATCTATCAAACAAATACATTTGAAAATTTATCAACCCTAGATGTAGAACTACTCAAGTGTTTTTTTAACCACAAAAATCAACTTCTAAGCCGTCAATTTTTAAGTGAGCAAGTATGGAAAAATGACACAACAAGCGATAAGACAATCAATACAGCTATTTTAAGATTAAAACAAAAAATTCCACAAATTAAAGAAAATATCATTTCAGTGCGCTCGGTGGGTTATAAATTGTGCTAAAAATAAAAACATTTTTCCTTTTTACACTTGGATTTTTTTGTATTGCTTTTTTTATATTGTTTTATTTTTTCAATGAAAGCTATATCAATACTACGGTAAAAAATACTTATGAGCAAAAACTAAAAACACTCAATGATGTTTTACAATTTCAGTTATTAGATACACTAAATTCCAATAACATCAAGCAATTTGCTCAAAATACTAGAGCAGATTTTATCATTAAACAAAATGATGATATTTTTTCATCATTAAAAGATTATTCTTATTTTTTAAATCACTTTGAGTCTAATTTTACTCATGATTTTTATAAACAAAAAGAAATTTATTTTAAAGCTTATGCTTATAAAAACTATCAATATATCATCATTGTATATCCTAAAATACACTCTTTGGTGCAAAATTTTTGGATTAAAAATATTATTATTTTTTCTTTCTTTTTACTTGTACTTGTTGTGTTTTATTTTGTTGTGTTTAATTTTTTCAAAAATTATTTTCAAGAATTATTATTGTTTGTTAAAAGTATCAAATCAAATACTAATTTCATTTTAAAATATAATTTCGTTTATGAATTAAAAAATTTAAATTTACGCTTATTGAAAATTAAAAAATTACTCATCAAGCAAGAATTAAAAAACAAAAAACAAGCTAAAAAAATTCAAACCAAAAACACCCAACTAAGCAATGTAATCAGCGCTATATCACATGAACTTAAAAACCCTATAAGCGTTATAGATTTGAGCTTGCAATCTTTAAAAGAAACTAATGATGAAAATATGAAATTATTTTTACTTGAAAAAATTCACAAACAAAGCGTAAAAATCAACCAACTAACACACAAACTCAATTTTGTTTTTAATCTTAATTTTGATTCTTTAAATTTAGAAAAATTCGACCTATATGCTTTAAGTAAAAATTTATTAGAAAGTTTTAGAGATGATAGGTTGAAAATTCAAGGCCAAGCAAGCTTTATCAAAGCGGATAAATTTCTCATAGAACAAGTTATCATTAATCTAATAGATAATGCCCTAAAATACAGTAAAAAAGAGGTACTAATCATTGTAGAAAATCAAAATTTTACTATCATAGATCAAGGTGTAGGCATAGAAGAAAAACACCTTAAATTTATAACAAAAAAATTCTACAAAGCAAACTCGACACAAAATAACTCTTTTGGATTAGGATTGTTTTTAGTTAAAAAAATACTCACTTTGCACAAAAGTTCTTTAAAAATTCAATCTAACCCACAAAAAGGTAGTATTTTTTCTTTTAGTATTAGCTAATCACTCTCTTAAAAAACCATATTCATAAATTTTTGGTTCGATTTTTTTAGCTAAAACATCCAAAGCTAAATTCAAATCATTAAGCAAAATTTTATAATGCCCATCTTTTGCTTTGCTAGGCATATTCATCTTTCCTTTTTCATCTCTACCTTGAAAAAATTCTTTTATATCATACAAAGAAGCATTTACTAAATACCCTGCCTTTTCTTTATGTGTGTGATAATACTTAAAAAGCTCTTTACCTGCTTTTAAAAGTTCTTTTGCTTCATTAGAAAATTCCACCTTGCCTAGTGTATCATCAAATAAAACATCTTCATTTTTTATCTTGCCATTTATAAATTTATACATAAAATCACTCTTAAATGCTTCTTGGGTAATGCCTAATTCTTTCTCGCTAAAAGGTATAAAGTGATTTACACCTTCTTTTGCACTTATGCGATTTTGCCCATGAAAAAGCATAAAAGCTAAGCAATCACTTTGAAATTCTTTATCGTTTTGATATGCTTTGTTTGGGTATAAAAACTGATCTCTATCGTTTATCCAAGTAGCAGGTATAACATGACGCACAGATAAATAAATGGAAGTTTGTATCAAATTTTGATAACTAATTATATTTGTATGGTTGTAATTGTTTAGTGTTGTAATTCTAATATAGTTAGTGTTTTGAAAATCATTGCCTCTTGTATTCATGATAGCTATTTCATTATTTTTAACATAAAAATTTTTATACCACTCATTTAACTTTTTACTTTTCTCATAAGAATAAAAAATTTTCTTACCTAAAAAATTTCCATTTTCATTAAACACATCAAGCCTTACCTTTTTAAGCTCATCTTTTTGACTCATATCCCATATTAAAAATCCTATAGGAAATTTTCCTTTTACATTATCAAAAGTATAAGAAGGTGCTATGAAGCCTTTTAAAAATTTAGCCTTAAAAGTTTCTCTAAATTTAGAAAAATTAGAACTATTTACATATTTTAAAGTAGAAAAAGTAGCTAGCACAGCTCCATCGATCTCACAATATATTCTTATATAAAATTGTGCAAAAAGTTCGTTGTTAGCTTTACCTAAGATTTCTTTGTATTTTTCACAAATTCTATTTTCTCTTGCCACTTTTGCTTTATTTTTTCCAGTTTTTGTAATTTGAGTTGAAGTGGCCGCTTCTGCATAAGGTGGATTTATAAAAATGATGAGTTTTTTGCGTTTGTTTTCATCTTTTAAAATTTCTTGTAAATTTGAAGGTAGTTTTGATTTATAAATAACATTGCCTTTATCATCTACTTTATCAAAAAATTCATCATTTAAAAAGTCAAATTGAAAAACATGATTTTCAAATAAATTTGCACCATTTTTTATACGCTCATGTATTACATCAACATCTGCTTTATCTATGGTAGAGCAAAAAACATTTTTTGCATTTGTGAAATTTGCTAGCAAATTTCCTGTCCCACCAGCACAGTCCCATATATAGTATTTCTCTTCATAGTCTTTGCCTAAAGCCTTTGATAAATACTCACAAGCCTTATCTACCCAAATTCTTGGAGTAAAAAACGCTCCCTTTCTTTCTCTAATGTCTTGATCTACAAGCAAATCCCTACGCTCTATCATATAATCCCAAAATTCCTCTAAAGGCGGACGCTCATAAATAGCCCAAAAATCTTTATGTGCTTTTTGATTATCTTTAAAGCCCGTTTTTTCCGTAGCGATAGAGCCTAGATCTGTCTTTTTGGCATTAAATTCATAATGATCTTTTTTCAAGATAGCAAAAAGCTTTTCTACTATGGTTTGATTTTCATTTGAAAGTAAATCAGCTAGGTAAAAGTCCGCATCGATAATGCCGTTTTTCTTGGCTAAGTCCCAATCTATACTTATGCTTTCTTTTACACTTTTGCTCCATTTGTGATATATGCTTACAAAGTTGTTTTTGTCAATTTTAAATTTACTTATATTTTCGTTTGTTAAATTTTCTTTTATGAAATTTTTTAATTCCTCATTATTTTTTTCATAATAAAAAATCAAAGCTTCGTTTAAAATTTCATCTAATTCTTTTAAAAGTTTTAAAAACTGCTCGCTTGTATGATCACTTGGCGTTACACTCCAATCTATGTCGTTTTTATAAAAAACTTCTTGAATTTTAGAAAAAGATAAAAATGCGATTTTTTCAGCATCAAATGCACCTATTAAAGCAGGTGTTTGCTCGGCGTGAAATTTATGCTTTCCTATGGTTAAAATAAGCTGAATGAATGATTTTTTAATATCACTTATGCCTTGCTTAGCTTCAGCCCAAAATAAATTAATCTCGCCTAAGTCTTTATGCTTTTGCGTGATGATAAAATCTATCTTAGAACCAACTATAGAAAATTTTGAAAAATACGCTTCACGCACTTTGTTTTTTAAAGTTTCTTCATCTACTTTTAACCATTCTTGCATTTTTAACCTTTGATAATAAATAAACTTACAATTTTAAGCAAAATAAAATTATTTTTCAATTATTTTTTTATTCTCATAGATTAAAATATCTTATTTTATAAATCATTAATATAAAATTTAAAGGTTTTTTATGCAAAATAAAGATGATGTTTTCTTTTTCGGTGCAGGTTTTTCAAAATCACTAAATAATTCTTATCCTACTCTTGCTGAATTATCAAAACATTTCATAGAACAAGGACATATTTATAATAATGAGAAAATTTATCAAGAAAATATAGAACAACTATTGACTTATCTTATATCACCATTACCCTTTAAAACAAAGGAAGAAATTTTAAGAGATGAAGCTTCTTATCTTGAAAAGATAAATATAATTAATTCTTTTTTTATTAATTTGCACAATGTTAAAAGTATAGATATAAATAATGAAGACATTAAAATATTATCAAAATTTATCAATCAAAATAAAAATACCTGTATAACGCTAAATTATGATTTATTACTCGAACAAATATTATCTAAAGACACTCTTTATGAATGTTTTTATAAATTTCCAATTAATAGTTTATCATCAAGAGGAAGAGAACTACATCATAGAGTATTTACTCCGTTAAAGGATGATCTGTTTAAACAACATACACCAGAAATTATAAAGTTACATGGCTCTATTAATTGGTATCATAATCGTTCTATTTCAAACAGTCAAATATATATTTATGATAATCAACGTGCACCAGAGTATTATTTAGATATGTTAAAAATAGATATGCATCCATTAATTATTCCACCTATACTTGATAAAACAAGCAACTATAACCATACAATTATACAAGCTCTTTGGATGAAAGCATTTAACGCGATAATCAAAGCAAAGAATATTTACATTTATGGTTTTTCTTTTCCTTTAAGTGACTTGTCCATAGTTTATCTTTTTCAAAAAGCATTACAATTAAATAAAAATAATTACACAATATATATAATAAATACAAATAGAAACTTAAGTAGTAAAAAGAAAAGATATATTGACATATTTGGAGAAAATAAATGTAATTTTGAATTTTGTTGTGAAAATAATTTCAAAAAAATTACAAAATATTTATCTCATTATATAAAAGAAGATCCAAGTGATGAGTTAGAAAAATTATTAAAAAGTTAAAATTAAATGATATTTTAAACTTTAAAATATATCATTATAAAATCATTATTAAAAAAGGAGAAAAAATGCTTTCAAAAGAAGTAGTGGCTTTATTAAACGAGCAAATCAATAAAGAAATGTATGCAGCAAATTTGTATTTGAGTATGAGTTCATGGTGCTATGAGCATAGTTTTGATGGTGCTGGGGCGTTTTTGTTTGAGCATGCAAGAGAAGAAAGTGATCATGCTAGAAAACTCATCACTTATTTAAATGAAACTGATTCTAAAGTAGAGTTAAAAGAAGTTAAAAAACCTGATAGTGATTTTAAATCATTACTTGATGTGTTTGAAAAAACTTTCGAGCATGAGCAAAGCATCACTGCTTCTATTAACAATCTTGTAGATTTTATGCTTTCAAGTAAAGATTATTCTACTTTTAATTTCTTGCAATGGTACGTAAGCGAACAGCACGAAGAAGAAGCGCTTTTTAGAGGTATAGTAGATAAAATCAAACTCATAAGCGATAATGGCAATGGCTTATACATGGTAGATCAATACATCAAAAGCTTAATCAATAAATAATTTTTTAGCTTCCATAAATTTGGAAGCTAAATATCTTTTAATTTAAAAGAATTCTTGCAAAATAAAAGTAAATTTGCTAAAATACTTTTTATTTAAAAGGATTTTTATGCAAATGAATGAAATTACTGATAAACTTAAATTTATACTCCAAAAAGAAGGCATAAAAAACGCCAAAGATTCTGATGTAGCTAAAATGCTAAATATCAATCCAGATACCTTTTATAGTATGAAATTTAGAAATTCCATACCTTATAAACAAATACTTCATTTTTTAAATGAAAGAAATATCAATATCAATGCATTTTTTTACGAAGATTCTCTCGAGAGTAATACTCCAGCGCTTGATCTAAGCTATAATGTTTTAAAATATTATGATGTTAATGCTTCTATGGGAGGTGGGGCTTTAAATGATAATGTGAGTTTTTCAGAAGTGATTATAGATGAAAAACTAAGTGATTTTTTTGGCTCTAAAGATTGTGATATCATCCCATGTATAGGCGATAGTATGGAACCTGAAATCAAAGATGATTCTTTGTGTTTAGTAGATAAAAGTAAAAACTTTAAAGAAGGCGGGGTTTTTGCGGTAAATACTCGAGATGGTTTGTTTATCAAACAAATTTTTAAAAGTAATAAAGGCGGAGTTTATCTACACTCTTTTAATCTAAGTTATGCAGATGTACATTATCAAAATGGTGATTTTTTAATCGTGGGTAAGGTAGTGGGGACTATTAGTAGAATTTAATATTTAACAAACAACTTCTTTTTTCTATATGATAATTTTTATTATTTAAATTAACAAAAAATAAATATAAGTATATTTTTAAGTTAATTTTTATTAAAAAATAGTCACAATTATACTTTAATAGTTAATAGATAATAAATAAGAGTATTTTTATCTTTTAACAAAAAACACGCGAAAGGGAAGTTATGAAACACAAATTAGCTAAGTTTGCTACCTATGCCTGTTTAGCTTTAGGCATAAGTTTGAGCTCGCAAGCTTTTGCTTCTTCAGAGCCTAGAACCCTTGATGGTTACGTAGCTCAAGAAGATGCATTTTTTGACTATCTTTACAAACATCACCCTATTTTCAAATATGAAAAGGAAGGGCGTTTGGTGGGTAAATTTACCCATAGTGATAGAACTGAAAACTGGGTTTTAAATCAAAATGGAGCTAAATTTGCTGCTGAGCATGGTTTAAAACAAGCTTCTATTACTTATCGCTTGCCTTATGAATCTTTTTTGGATTTTCCAAACAAATTTGTAGGCCCAAAAAAATGCGGTGAGTGTCACCCTGCTCAATATGCTTCTTGGGAGCGTTCTCGCCATGCAAAAACCGTGCGTTTTCCGCATGAAATGGAAGAAGTTGGTGGAGCTGAAGGTTTAAAAAAACCTATGTATAACTCTCAAGCTACTATTTTACCTGATGGAATTTATCCAAATGATGTTTATGCTCTCATTGGAACACCAAGAACAAAATATGGTTTTATAGATAGATGGCTTGTGCGTGGAACTTATCATGTTGAAGATGGAAATTTGAGTGATTTAAGTGGTAAATTAACCGCTGGAGGTAATCAATTTTCAAGACTTTGGAGTGAGTTTTTAACCCCTGAAATGGCACAAAAAATAACTGCTTTTGCACCTGGTTTTCCTACTAAAATGGAAGATTTTGGAGGAAATGGCTCTCAAGTATGGGGAACAAACTCTTATGCTGCAACTTATAAAGAAAAAGCAGTTTTTCAACCTGCTACTGCATATTGTGAAACCTGTCATACTTTTAAATTTGATTTTAAGAGTAAGGAAGAATTTTACAAAGCACTAGGTAATCCAAAAGAACTTCAAAAACATACCATCTCAAAAGGTATTACTTGCGAGGAATGCCACGGAGCTGGAGCACATCTTTATGGAGCAAGAGGTGCGGGTATGCCATCAAATTGTGAAAGATGTCATCAAAGATTTTCATATAATGAAGCTGATGCTAAAATCAATCCTAGAAAACCTTTCAATGCGTATTTTAAATCAAGTTGTCCTGCGTGTGGAACAGAAGGTGCTCAAATGTATTCTTCAGCACACTATGATAAGGGTATGAGATGTAATACTTGTCATGATCCACATGAAGTAACTTTTAATGATTGGAAAAGCGGTTATACTAAAACAAAACTTAAAAAAACTTGCAAAGATTGTCATGAAACCCAAGCAAGCTTTTTCAAAAAAGGCGGAATTCACGCAAAAGACAGCTGTACAGCTTGTCACATGCCAAATATGATGAGTTGTGAAAACTTTGGAGCGGTTCAAAACCCTGATAAAGGTGGGTTTGATAATGTTAGAGCTTCACATATTTGGAATATCAAAGTAGATAAAACCGCAAAAACACTTAATCCACCAGAAGGCAAAGAAAGATCACCTAAAGTTGGTGGTTGGACTATAGCTAGAGATGATGAGGGTAGATTTTTCCTTGATTTAATGTGGAGTTGTGGTAGAACTAGTTTTAGTGATATTAATCTAATGGGTCCTGGTGCAAGTGGTTGCCATAGTCCTGTGCAATCAACCTTACCTGAAAAACTTCACTTTAGCAATCAAGAAATGATTTATGATAAGGTAATGGAGTGGCAAAACCCTGTTAAAGAAGGCTATGAGAAAATTAGAAAAGGTATAGCAAATATTGATAAAACTTTTGCTGAAAAAACCAAACTTTCAGTAGAGCAAAAATCAAAAGTACTAAGCCTAACAAATCAAGCTCAAGCCATAGCTGATAGACTAGAAAAAGATGGTTCTTGGGGTGTTCATGGGCCTGCTTATTCTAAGAAAATCATAGAAGAAGCTTTAATTTATATCCAAGAAGCACAAAATATCCTAAATGGTAAATAAATACAAAGGAAGAATAAAAAATTCTTCCTTAAAATAAGGAGCTAGTCTTGAAAAATTTAATTACTCGACTTTTTATTGTCCTTTTTACTCTTTTTATGCCATCAGGGTTTATTTTTGCTGAGGCTAATGGAGAAATAGGCTCAATAGAAGGTGTAAAAAGCATTAGCTTAGCACAAGCTCAAGAAATGCTAGATCAAAATAATACTTATTTTTTTGATGTCAACTCAGAGCAAGATAGACAAGCTAATGGCTATATACCTAATTCCATATCAACCTATGTGGAAAATTGGCAAAATTTACTACCTAATGATAAAAATGCAAATTTAGTATTTTATGGTTTAAATCGTTTTAGATTTGAAGCTTCTCAAGCTGCCGCAGTTGCTATAGAACTTGGCTATAAGAACTCTGTTGTAATGCTTGATGGCATTGAATCATGGGTAACTTCAGGTAGAAAAGTTGAAAAAATAGATACAGTTAAGTGGGAAAAAGCTAAAGAAATTATCGAGTTTAAAGATACTATTCACTCAAGATTTAAATTTAGCAATACCCCATCTTGTCGTGATTGTCATGCTCAAAAAGGTAAAGGCATTAGAGCTGATATAGCAGCAAGTAAAAACTTAATCAATCAAAAATGCGCAACTTGCCATGAAAAAGCAAGTAATGCTTTAGCAAAGAGTGCTCATGGGGTGCAAGAGTTCTTACCTGCTCAAGATACACAAAAGAAAAAAGAAAAACCATCTTGTGCGACTTGTCACTCTATTCATATCACTCCAAAACATTCAGGAATTTATTCACAAAAACAATTAGTCGATCAAAAGTGCGCACAATGCCATAAACAAAAAAGCACAACTTTTCATATGACTTTCCATGGTAAAGGTATGGTATTAAGCACACCAGGTGAAACTCCAAGTGTTGCTACTTGTTCTGATTGTCATGGTAAACACAATATATTAAAATCAAGCGAAAGAAACTCAACCCTCTCGCCAATAAACCGTGTTCAAACTTGTAAATCATGCCATCCAAATGCAAATGAAAATTTCGTAAATTGGATGGCACATGCTGATCATAGCGATGGTGAAAAATATCCTGGGTTACATGGTGCTTATATATTCATGACTATTTTGGTGATTTCTGTATTTGTTTTCTTTGGAGCCCATACTATACTTTGGTGCTTGCGTTTAATTGCTATGCGTATAAAATACCCTAAAGAATGGAAAGAAGCAAGAAAAGCAGCACATGAAGATAAAGTAAGAGTAAGAAGATTTAGTACTTTCCATAGAATTCAACATTTCTTTATGGCAGCTAGCTTTTTGGGTCTTGCTTTCTCAGGCTTACCACAAAAATTCTATGATTCAGCGTGGGCTAAACCTATGATTGATTTAATGGGCGGAGATATCATTAATGCAGCAACCATACATCATATTTCAGCTATAGTAATGTTTGCAGTATTTTTCTCTCACATTGGAGAAATCATCATTGTAAATTGGAAACGCCGTGATATAGCAAGAGATCCAATCACTGGTAAAATAAGCTTTATGAAAGTTTTAAAAGCTACTTTTGGTCCTGATTCTTTAATGCCAAATTGGCAAGATTTTAAAGATATGAAAGATCATTTTAAATGGTTTTTTGGTTTTGGACCAAGACCGCAATTTGACCGCTGGACTTATTGGGAAAAATTTGATTATTTAGCAGTATTTTGGGGTATGTTTATCATTGGTATTTCAGGGCTTATTTTATGGTTTCCTGCTTTCTTTGGTAAATTTTTACCAGGCGAAGCAATCAACTTAGCAACCTTACTTCACTCTGATGAAGCTTTACTTGCTACAGGATTTATTTTTGCAATTCACTTCTTTAATACACATTTTAGAGCAGATCGCTTCCCTATGGATATGGTGATTTTCTCAGGAAGTATTAGTGAAGAAGAGATTAAACAAGAAAGAAGCGTATGGTATAAACGCTTAAAAGAAAGTGGAAAATTAAGCACTTTATATGAAAATAAAAGTAACTTCAAAGCATATCAATGGCTAGCTAAACTTGCAGGATTTGCAATGCTAATCACTGGTTTGGTATTTTTATTTTTAATGCTTTATACTTTCTTTAACACTATCTTATAACCTTATTCGCTATAATAGCGAATAAGGACTTTTCCTAACTTTTTCAAGGATTTTAAATGTTTAAAACAATACTCACACTTAGTTTTTTAAGTATTTTTTTTATAGCTTGTTCTAATGAAGAAAAACTTGATTCTAATTTAATCTCAAGTGGCACACAATTTTCTAAAGAAAATTTACAAAAAGCAAATGATTTAGATAAAAAATCTTATGAAGAAATAGCCCATTTATTTAAAGATAATACAAATATAAAAAGTGATGATAAAAACATTTTAATCATTTTCAGTGCAAATCATTGCCTTTATTGTGATAAATTAAAAGAAGAAATTAAGAATGATAAAAAAATACAAGAGCTTATAAAAGAAAAATACAGCTCATATTATATAAATATAAGCTATAAAAAAATTCATACATTTTATAAAAAACACAAAAGCGACTTAAGTACAGCCGAACTTTCTAGTATTTATGATATAGTAGCCACCCCTACTATTGTAATTTTAAACAAAAACAGCCAAACTTTGCTAAATTATCCTGGTTTTATTAGCGCAAAAAGATTAAGCGCTACAATGGAGTTTTTAAACCAAAAAGAAAATCAAAATTTAGACGAAACAACCATAGCACAAAAACTCATACATTTTTATAAAGAAAATAATATTTAAAGGTTAAAAATGCAGTATTTTTTTTCTTTTACAATGAGTTTTTTACTAATGAGCATATATGCTATAGCTTGTGCTGTAGCAACTTTCATAGAAAATGATTTTGGTATTAGCGCGGCTAAAGCTTTAATTTATAATAATGCTTGGTTTGATATGTTGCATTTATTACTAGGTTTAAATTTAATCGGAGTGATATTTTATAATAAGCTTTTTCAAAAGAAAAAATACTCTATCTTGCTTTTACACTTATCTTTTATAGTGATTTTAATCGGTGCTGGACTTACTAGATATTTTGGCTTAGAAGGTGGAATGTATATAAGAGAAAATCAAAGCTCTAGCACCATAGTTACTAGAGAAGAATTTATAAAAATTACTGATTTTGATACTAATGTTAGTTTTGAATTTCCTATTAACTTTACCCCGCTAACTCAAAAGCATTTTGAAAAAACTATAGACTTAAATGGCGAAAAATTAATCATAAGTTCTATCAAATACACTCCACAAAAAGATTCTATCACACCTGCTAGCTTAAAATTAAATATTAATTATCAAAAAGCAAATACGCAAATAACCTTAAATCCAAATTTTACAAACAAACAAGCAGTGCATTTTAACTTACAGGGAAAAGATTTTACTATCAATTGGGGGCCAAGAGAAATTAAGCTTCCTTTTGTATTACACTTAAAAGATTTTATACTAGAGCGTTATTTAGGCTCTATGAGTCCATCTTCTTATACTTCAAAAATTCAAATCATAGATGAGCAAAATAATATTGAGTTAGATTATGATATTTTTATGAATAATGTTCTTGATTATGGTGGATATAGATTTTTTCAAAGTTCTTATGATCAAGATGAGCAAGGCACTATACTCTCAGTCAATAAAGATCCTGGTAAAATCCCTACTTATATAGGTTATACTTTATTGATTTTAGGATTTTTATGGGTTTTATTTGATAAAAACTCAAGATTTCATCGTTTAAGCATTTATTTAAAAAAAGGTCAAAGTTTTGTATTGCTTATTTTGCTTTTTGCAAATTTACAAACTCCACTTTTTGCACAAGAAAATAAAAATGAAATTTTAAATTTAATCTCGGATTTGCAAAAGAATTCCTATGAACATTCTTTAAATTTTGCAAGATTACTTGTGCAAGATCATAATGGTAGAATCAAACCTTTAGATACTTTGGCAATGGAATTTGTTTATAAAATCACTCTAAAAGAAAAATTTTTAAATCTTCACTATGATCAAATTTTTCTAGCAATGATGATTTATCCTAAAGAATTTAGAAAAATCAAAATGATAGCTACAAAAACAGGCAAGCTAAGAGAATTAATAGGCACAGATATAAATGAAAAATACATAGCATTTGATGATGTGTTTGATAATGGGATATATAAGCTTAGTAATTATGTAGAGGAAGCTAATCGCAAAAAGCCCTCACTAAGAACTAGCTTTGATAAAGATTTACTAGCCTTAGATGAAAAAATAAATCATGCATATTATATTTATAGTGGTCAAGCTTTAACTATTTTTCCTGATATTAATGAGCAAAGTTTAAAGTGGTATTCTCCGGTGCAAATATTACCTTTTACAAAAGAAGATGTAGAGCGTTTACAAATACTTTTAGTTAGCTATTTTTTACAAGTTCGTAATGGTGTTGAAAATAATCAATGGCAAGATGCAAATGAAATTTTACAATCTTTAAAAGATTTTCAAAATCATTATGGAAGCAGTGTTTTACCACCAAAAAAAAGATTAGATCTTGAAATACTGCTTAATCATTATAATATCTTTGATAATCTAATTTTTGTTTATATTAGCTTTGCATTAGTGTTTTTCTTTTTAAGTTTTTATACTATATTAAAAAATATTTCTTTATCTGCCTTTGTATATAGATTTTTTTACATCATTTTAAGCATGTGTGTAATCATGCATGCACTAGCTTTAATCATTCGTTGGTATGTAGGTGGGCACGCTCCTTGGAGTAATGCTTATGAAAGCATGATTTATATAGCTTTTGCTTGTGCGATGAGTGCTGTGATATTTTTTAGAAAATCACTCTTAGCCTTATGTGGTGCGAGCTTTTTAGCAGGTATTTCACTTTTTGTAGCTCATCTTGGCTTTATGGATCCTCAAATTGGAAATTTAGTACCTGTTTTAAAATCATATTGGCTTAATATTCATGTTTCAATTATAACAGCAAGCTATGGATTTTTAGCACTTTGTTTTATTGTAGGGATTTTAAGTTTAATTCTTTTTACTTTAAGGGGTAAAAATAAAAACATAGATTTAAACATCACTAAACTACACTGCGTTAATGAAATGTCTATGATAATAGGACTTGCAATGCTTACGATAGGAAATTTTTTAGGTGGAGTTTGGGCCAATGAAAGCTGGGGAAGATATTGGGGTTGGGATCCAAAAGAAACTTGGGCTTTGATTTCTATTGTAGTTTATACCATGGTATTACACTTAAGATTTATTTTCAAAACTTATTTTATTTTTGTTTTTGCAAGTGCTAGTGTTTTAGCCTTTTATAGTATATTAATGACTTATTTTGGAGTAAATTTTTACCTTTCTGGGCTTCATTCTTATGCAAATGGCGATGCTTTTCCTGTACCAACTTTTATGTATGTTTTGATTGTACTTAATTTTGTTTTAATTATTAGCGCAGAAAGAAAACGAGATTTAAATACGCCTAGTTTTTAAACTAGGCTTTACTTTTTTCTATTTCTTGAAGTGCTAGGATAAGATCTTTTAAATTTTCATATGGAATATGAACTTTCCAATCTATTCCATTTTCTTTTTTTAAAGCCACACCTATACTTAAGATATCATTACTTCCTATACCATAAGGATTGGAAAGATTACAAAGACTTATTTCTCCACTTTTACTGCCATGTAATTCTATAGTTTTAAATATTTTTTTACTCATGTTTATCCCTAAAAGCTGTGATAATTTTTGCTTGAAATTTTAGCCAATCTTTTTGAAGCATGATAGGAAAACCACCATAAACCCTAGCACCTTCTAAATTTTTAGTGACCCCGCCTCTTGCAGCTATGGTAGCAAAATCCCCTATTTCTAAATGCCCACTTGTAGCACTTTGTCCACCCATAGTAACATTTTTACCTAAAATACTTGAGCCTGAAATTCCACTTTGAGCTACTATAAGGCAATTCTCCCCTACTTCACAATTATGTCCTACTTGAACAAGATTATCAATCTTTGTGCCTTGCTTTATGATAGTGCTTTCAAAAACCGCTCTATCAATAGTCGTGCAAGCTCCAACTTCCACAAAATCTTCTAAAATAACATTTCCATTGTGATAAATCTTATAATGCTCGCCATTTTTTGTATGCGCATAACCAAAACCATCACTACCTATAACACAATTTGCCAACAAATGACATTTTTTACCTATTTTAGTGTCATTATAAATCACAACATTTGGATGGATTATAGTATATTCACCTATACTTACATTATCGCCTATATAAGCACCTGCCATTATCACTACATGATCAGCTATTTGGACATTTTCGCCTATATAAACATTTGGCATAATCTTAGCACTTTTAGCGATTTTAGAATTTTTCTTTTCATTAGAAATCAAAGGTTTAGCAAAAAGCTTACTTAAAAGCGCAAAAGATAAATGCGGATTATCAACAACTAGCTTAATACAATCTTTTGAAACTAAATTTTCAAATTCCTTTGAGACTAATATAGCCCCAGCTCCACTACTTGCAATTTTTTTAGAGTTTTTTTCTCCATCACAATAACTAAGTTCAGTAAAACTTGCATTATTCAAAGAATTCAAAGCTGTAATTTCTATATCATCTCCACAATATTCTATGCCTAAAAATTTAGCAATTTCACTAATTTTCATTTTACCTCCATTAAAATAGAACCACTTCTAACAACACTAATAGGATTATACTTTTTCATGGTTTTTAAAAAGTTATCGATATTTTTTGCATTATCACTTGCCATTACTATAATAAACTCATCATCACTATAAGTTACACTGCCATTATAAGCTTTTAATATAGCATCTAATCCTGCAAAATTTTCATTTAAAGCAATCTTTACCAAAGCTGTTTCTTTTTCTATAAAATCACTAGAATCAATCACCTTATAAGTAGGTATGAGTTTATGAAGTTGTTTTATGATTTGCTCAAAAACTTTTTCATCGCCTAAAGTAACGATGTTAATCCTTGAGAATTCTTTATCATCAAGTGGAGCAACAGTAAGAGATTCTATATTATAACCACGTCCTGAAAAAAGCCCAACAACGCGTGATAATACCCCATGCTCATTTAATACAATGACAGAAATTACTCTTCTTTTCATTTTTTATCCTTGTTTTTATAGCTAGGTAAAATCATATTATAAATTGCTCCGCCCGCAGGTACCATAGGTAATACATCTTCATAACGATCTATAGCTACATTTAAAACACAAGTTTTTTTAGATTCTAAGGCTGCTTTGAAAGCTTTTTGAAATTCTTCTTTGTTAAAGACATTATAACCCTCACAATGAAAACCTTTAGCAATAGTGACAAAATCAGGCTGGCTTGTTAAATCTGTATTAGAAAATCTTTCTTTATAAAACATACTTTGCCATTGTCTTACCATGCCTAAAAAAGAATTATTTAAAATGATATTAATCACTTTAATTCCATAAGCACTTGCTGTCATTAGCTCTTGGATATTCATTAAAAAAGAACCATCGCCTACAAAATTTACCACCACTTCTTCACCCACAGCTAATTTAGCTCCAAGCGCAGCTGGTAAAGAATAACCCATAGTTCCTTGTCCACCACTTGTTGCAAGTTGTCTTGCGTAATTAAAAGGATAAAATTGCGCTACCCACATTTGATGTTGCCCTACATCAGTAATTATCCTTGCATCAGGAGCTAATCTAGCACATTCTTCTATAACCCATTGAGGTTTTAAAACTTCATCACTGTCTTCATAGATTAAAGGATATAATTGTTGGTATCTTTGTAAAGTTTTAAACCATTCTTGGTATTTTGTATTATCAAAACTTTCTTTTTTTAATTCTTCTAAGGTATCTAAAATAACACTTTTAATATCCCCAACTATAGGAAAATGTGCTTCGATGATTTTAGAAATAGAACTTGGATCTATATCAATATGAACGATTTTTGCACCCTTGGCAAACTCACTTGTTTTACCAGTAATCCTATCATCAAACCTAGCACCCACAGCAATGAGCAAATCACACTCACTTAAAGCGATATTTGCACAATAACTCCCATGCATGCCTGCCATTTTTAAATTAAGCTTATCATCGCTTCTTAGAGTCCCTAGAGCCATCAAAGTTTCAACTGCAGGAATTTGACAAAAATGAATTAATTCTCTTAATTCATCACTAGCATTAGAAGCTACACAACCTCCACCTAGGTAAAATAAAGGTTTTTGAGCATTTTTAATCAAACTTACTAATTTTTTAATTTGCTTAATATTTCCTTTATAGGTTGGCTTGTAAGTTTTCATAGAAATTTCTTTAGGATAATGCCATTTACCTATAGCAGCAGTAACATCTTTAGGTATATCAATATGCACAGGCCCTTTTCTACCTGTTGTAGCAATATAAAAAGCTTCTTTTAAAATTTTAGGTAATTCTTCGATATTTTTTACTAAATAATTATGCTTTACACAAGGTCTTGAAATACCTATAGCATCAATTTCTTGAAAAGCATCGGTTCCTATTAAAGAATTTGCAACTTGAGCTGAAATTAAAACTAAAGGTATAGAATCACTATAAGCAGTAGCTAAACCTGTAACTGTATTAGTAAAACCAGGTCCACTTGTAACTACTGCCACACCAACCTCACCACTCATTCTAGCATAAGCATCAGCACTATGCAAGGCTGCTTGCTCGTGTCTAACTAAAATGTGTTTAAAATGAGTTTGCTTATAAATTTCATCATAAATATTTAAAGCCGCGCCACCAGGATAACCAAAAACTACTTTAACATTTTCTTCTTTTAATGCTTCACAAATCATTTGCGAGCCATTTAGCTCTTTCATTATTTTACCTTTTTGCTTAAAATGGAAAATATTATAACGATAATTTAATAAATATTATTTTATAAGAAGAGTTTCTTGAAAAATCAAGAAACTACTTGTGCTTTTTTAGCGTATTCTATACCTAAATCAAAAGCTTTTGCATTTGCTTCTTTAGTTTTTGCAGGCACCATATCAAGCATAGTTTGTTTTAACGCATCAATATCAATACATTTGCTCATATAAGCAGCTATAGCTAGAGCAACAACTGATTGAGTAGCTACATTACCTACCTCTTCTTTAGCTATAGTAATAATAGGAATTTCAAAAATTTTCCATCTAGCATAATCTTCTTTGCTTGGATGAACTAAATTTGGCTCTACAACTATAACACCGCCATCACAAACACCATCTTTAAAACTATGATAACCCTTATCAGCAGTTGAAAGCATAAAACTAACTTCACCTTCTACTGCATAAGGAAAAAAGATTTCACTTTCATCAATAATAATATCAACCTTAGTTGGCCCACCTCTAACTTGAGAAGTATAAGTAGAAGCTTTAAAAGCATTGCGCCCTTCTTTAATGGCAGCTTTAGCTAAAATTTCACCTGCAGTGATAACCCCTTGTCCACCTTCGCCGCAAAATCTTAATTGATATTTCATTTTAATGCTCCTAAATCAACCATTCTTTTTTCTTTTAAAGCTCTTCTAACTTCTTCATAAGCTTCGCAATATTCTGCCTTGCTTTCATCTTGGTGCAAAATTCCTGTAGGAAATTTATCTGCTCTTTGTTCATAGTCTAATTGTTCAAATTTAGACTTTTCAACACAACGATTTTTAATCCAATCAAGCATACTTACAGCTTCACCCATTTTATTTTTTCTACCAAGATTAATATGACAGTTTGAAAATACATCTACAAAACTATAACCTTTATGTAATAAAGCTTTAAAAATGATATTTTCAAGTTTATTTGCCTCAATAACATTTGTTCTTGCTACAAAAGAAGCTCCTGCAGCTTTAGTAAGCTCACAAGCATCAAAATTTGGGTCTATATTACCTGCTTGAGCAGTAACAGTATAAAAGCCTTGTGGGGTAGTTGGTGAAGTCTGTGAATTTGTAAGACCATAAATAAAATTATTGATTAAAATATGGGTTAAATCTATATTTCTTCTACATCCATGGATAGTATGATTTCCACCAATTGCTAAAGTATCGCCATCCCCACTTACTACGATTACATGTTTTTTAGGATTTGCTAGTTTAATCCCTGTTGCATAAGCAATAGCTCTACCATGGGTAGTATGTACTGTGTTACAATTTACATAAGAACTCATTCTACCACTACAACCTATACCAGAAACTAAGCAAACATCATCCATATTCCAGCCAAGTTTTTGAATAGCCCTAATAATAGCTTTTAAAACAACGCCATCTCCACAACCCCAGCACCATTGTGTTGGAAGCTTATCTACTCTTAAATATTCATCGTAATTAAAAGCCATTTTACATATTCTCCTTTACTTTAGCAATAATTTCACTTGGGGTTATAGGGCGACCATTTGCACGGTGCAAGCTAATAAAATCATCTCTTTTGCTTACTCTTTGAATTTCTTCTAAATATTGCCCCATATTAAGCTCGCTAACCATAACTTTTTCAAATTTAGATACCACTTGAGCTATTTTTTTCTCAGCTACTGGATAAAGCGTGATAGGTCTAAAAAGCCCTACTTTTACACCCTCTTCTCTAAGTCTTAAAATAGCTTCTTTAGCAGATCTTGCAACGCTTCCATAAGCAATGATTAAAAACTGCGCATCATCACACATAAACTCTTCATAAGTGCAAATTTCATCGGTATTATTTTTAATCTTACCAAACAATCTTTTCATATTTTTATCTACTATCACTCCATCTTCAGTTGGAAAACCTATATCTCCATGATGAAGTCCTGTGATATGATAACGATAACCTTCAAAGAAAGGATTTAGTGTAGCAGCTTCATTTTCCCCTGCCGCATAAGGTTTATAATCTTTTTTATCTCCTGTAAATTTTTTACGGTTAATAATTTCTAATTCTTCTAAATCAGGTAATTTAGCCTTACCATTCATATGTCCTATGGTTTCATCTAAAAGCAAAAATACCGGAGTCATGTATTTTTCAGCTAAATTAAAAGCTCTAATAGTTTCAGTGTAAGCTTCCTCTAATGAAGCAGGAGCTAAAGCTATACTTGCATAATCTCCATGTGTTGGAGCTTTTGCTTGAAATAAATCACCTTGCGCAACCCTTGTTGGAAGACCAGTTGAAGGACCACCTCTCATAACATTTACAATTACTAGTGGAATTTCAGCTATAAAACCCAAACCAATTTGTTCAGCTTTTAAAGAAATTCCCGGTCCGCTGCTTGCTGTCATGGATTTTACTCCACTCATAGAAGCACCTAAGGCCACGCTAATACCCGAAATTTCATCTTCCATCTGTATAAAAGTACCATCATTTTTTGGTAACATATGGCTTAGTTCATGTGCTATTTCAGAACTTGGGGTAATTGGATAACCACCAAAAAATTTACAGCCACAATCAATCGCAGCTTTGGCTACTAAAACATTACCTGTTGATATAACTTCTCTCATTTTGTTTTCCTATGCATTTAGTTTTTTATATTTATTTTCTTTAACAGCTTGTGCTCTTTCTTTAGCTTCTGGTGTAAGCTTTGCAAATTTAAATTCATCTCTTTTGGCAACAAAAATCGCAAAATCAGGACAGTGACTTTCACATTCACTACAGCCTATACAAGAATCAGGATGAACCACTTCTATCATCTGTCCTAAAACTGCACTGATTTCATCTCTCATTGCTAAAACTCCGGCTGGACAATAGCTAACACAGATATTACAAGCCTTACATCTTGCTTCATCAACCCAAACTGGTGTATTCTCTGGAGCAATCATTAATATTCCTTTCTAGTTTTTTGTAATTTTCTAATGATTTTTTATTAAAAATTATTTTTAAAACAAACTTTTTATTATAGCGAATTTATAGCATGATTAAATATTATTTAAAAGATAAAATAAAACTAATAAGATTTTATAACACAAAGTAACATTAGGAGTAAAAAACTCCTAAAAAATTATTTATAATTATACTGAATAAAAGAATTTTCCAATGCAATTTGTTCTTGATTGTCTAATTTTAATTCTAAAGTTTCAAGCACCCCATCAAGACTAATCCTTGCCATAACTCCAAAAGCTTTTTCTCTTATGCCATATTCTCCATCTAAAATCACACATACTGGTAAAAATTCTCCACTTTTTAAAGCCTCTATCATTCTCACGCAAGCACTAGCAGGAGCTAAATAGGCTGAAGTTTTTAAATATTTTATAATTTTAGCACCACCGGTTTTAACCTCTTGTTCAATTTGAGCAAGATCATATTCATTTAAAACCTCATTTAATGCTTTATTTTGCACTTTACTTTGAGATTTTACTAAAACCATGCTATCATTGTGAAAACCTATAAGCTTAGTATCTATATAAGAAGTTTTTATATTTAGTTTTTTACCCACTTCATATTTAAATCTAGCATTATCTAAAACACCTGCCATGGCAATGATTTTTTTTGATGAAAATAATTTGCTTTCATAAAGAGCATTAAGTAAAAAATCCACAGGGTTACTTACTATGATAAACAAAGGATCGCTGTTAAATTTTTTAATATTTTTTGCACACTCAAGCATAATTTTAGAATTAATAGTAAAAAGCTCATCTCTACTTTGACCTTCTTTTCTAGCTACTCCCGCACTAAAAATAACCACTTGAGAATCTTTTGAATGTGCATAATCATCTGTGCAAGTTATTTTAATATCAAAATTAAAAGCAGCTATACTCTGACTTAATTCTAATTCTCTAGCAAAAAGCAAATCTTTATTAATATCAATTAAAACAAGCTCATCAACCAACTCTCTTAAAATCAAAGCATAAGCAGTGCTTACACCAACATTTCCTGCACCTATGATGGTGATTTTCATTTTTTCTCCTTTTTGTATTTATTTCACTAAATTAGCCGGCAATTCAAAAATATTTTTAATTAAATGATAAGGAAGTTGCAAGCTTTGCGCAATAAGTTGAGTCTTAAATTCAGGGCTTTCCACTGTTCCGCTTAATTTAATTTGCGTGCTAATTTGCCTATCCTTACCTAATATAATTTGATTAATGATAGGAACTTTAGAAATAACTGAACTTGCTGATTTTAGCGTTCTAAGCTCTAACAAACCATCTATTTGATTATTTCTTAAGTTGATTTTAACTTGACCTAGCACATCTGCACTATCGCCATTAAAATTAAGTGCGTTTATCTCAAAAAGATCTTTTTTACGATTAAAACTTATACCAGCATTTTCAACACTAAAGCCTTTTTCATTAAAAGTTGGAGCTTTAAATAAAAGCAAACTAGGTATGGTATCAATAAAGCTTAAAAGCTGTTGATGGAATTTCAAATCTTTTAAATAAGTATCTTTAAATAAGAACTTACCTTTAAAAAAATCAGTACTATTACCATCTATATAAAGATTAAACTCACCTTTTTCAAAAACATTTTGACGCATAAAAGTGTTTAAAAAATCATCATCCATTTTTAAAGCTCTAATTTGCATTTGATTTTCTTTAAGCAAAAAATCAAATTTAGATTCATCTCTATTTGCCCAAGCTTTCACATAATCTTTTTTAATTTTAGCGTCAAATTGATCAAAATCTAAGGTTTTATTAAAATCTTTCAAAATTAAATCTATATTTTTCCCACTAATATTATAAGTTGAATTTTCAAGGGTATCTAAAGTATTTTCCGTATCTTGCTGAGAAATTAACAAATTAATATTATTTAAAGTAATATTCACATCATCATTATCTTTTTGTGCAAAAACACTACCACTTGCACTAGTTAAATTAAAATCATCACCTTTTATTTTTATACTAAAACTATCATATTCATAAGGATTGTTATCTTTATAGAGTAAAAATGATTCAAAAGTAGTATTATTAATATCTACATTAAAATCTTGGAAATTTAAAGTGTTTAAAGATAATTCCCCATCATGCACTTTATTTTTTTGCATTAATTTAGAATAATTTTTATATTTTGCAAGTTTTTCAACAAAAACAGACATACCTTTATCAAAATTTAAAGTTGTAGTAAATTCTTTATTATATAAACTAATATTTTTGTCAAAATCAAGGCTTAAATCAAGAAATTTATTTTCCATTTTTAAGCTCTCTTGTGGTAATTCTAAGTTTGTTATAAAGGTTTTAAAATCACCTTTTTTCTGTTTTAAATTAACACTTGCATTAAAATCACCGTTAATCATACTACTTTGCACACTTGCATTTTGTATATCTAGCTTATCTTTTTTTAAAGTAACATTTGCTTGAGCTATCTTAAAATCACTTATATTTATATTTGAATTAATAATATTAAAACTACCATTATAAGTAATTTTCTCAGGATGATCAAAAGGAATTTTCAGTGTTAAATCAGTCTTTACAATACCATTATTTTGTAAAAATGGTAATTTTATGTCATATAAAAGTAAAATTTTATTAACCCTATAATCAGCTCTAGCATTATCACTTTTAATGTGTATATAAATTCCTGCTTTTTCATTTAGCATATTATCTATATAAATTTTACTTTGATCTAAATCATAATTATTAAAACGCAATTCATCGTAAATAAAATCAAGTCTTTGTTTTGCAAATTCAAGTCTTACAAAAGGACTTACGATAGGATCTATTCCTTTATCTAAAACTACTTTTAAATTATTTACATAACCTTTAGCGTTGATATCATTTAAATAATATCTATGTTTTCCAAAATCTGCAAAACCGGTTAATTTTTCTATAAAATAAAAATCAGCCTTTACCTTACCACCCACCCAAAGAGCAAGATTAGAAGGTAAATCCACTCCATTTTCTACTAAAATATCAAAAATTTGCGAAATGTTATTTGAGCTTATATTTTCTAATTCATAAGCAATCTCTTCTCTTTTGAGTGAAAATTTAACATCACTTCTTAAAAAATCACTATCAATTTTACCTTTAAAAGTATAAAATTTTGTCTTAGGATTAATAAGCAAGGAACCAATTACACTAAGATTGTGATCTTTTAAAAGAAAATTATCAATATTAGCTTGTATATTTTTATCACTAATTTTTAAATTCACTTTTACTAAAAGATTTTTACTATTTACAAAGAATAGATTATTTTTATAAATTAACTCCACAGGATAGTTATTGACAAACATTTCATCAATATTGATTTCTTGAAAAAACCAATAAATATATTTTACATCTTTGATAAGCTGCACAGCTTTACTTGCACTAGTTTCATTTTGAGTACTTTGACTTTGAGAATTTACTACGACTTTTTTAGCATTTAAAATGAGTTTTTTATCTAATTTAATATATAATTTCTCCAAATTAATAGAAGAAAATTCTAATTTTTCTATGTAAATTCCATTTTTGAGGTAAATAAACAAAGCAATGAAAAGTATCATAGGTAATGCTAAAAATTTAAGAATTTTTTTAATATGTTGTGATTTGATTTTAATTTTTCTTTTATCCATTTTTTATTATCTACTTTTACCTATAAAAACAAACTCTGTAGTTTTTATACCACAAGGTTCTGTTAGCAAGATTATAACGCAATTAGATAAAAATAACTATAAAATGAGCAGTATTGATAAATATACTTTATATTTTTTGGGCCATCCGCAATCTGGCTGGATAAATATAGGCACAAAAGAATTAAATAGAGTTGAATTTTTACATAAGCTTACCGTTGCTAAAGCAGCGCTTGAAACTATTACTTTAATTCCTGGAGAAACGACTGAAATTTTCTTTGAAGAACTAGCACCGAAGTTAAATTTAAACGCTAAAACCTTAATGCAGGAATTTTACAAACAAAGTCCTTTTAAAGAAGGTATACTTTTTCCTGAAACTTATAAAATTCCAAAAGGTATCACAGAAGAGCTTTTGGTAAAATATCTTTTAGCTTACTCTACAAATGAATTTAAAAAACTTTCTTATAAAATTTTTAGAGAATATAATGAAAAAAAATGGCATGAGTATATCATTATAGCGTC
Source organism: Campylobacter sp. W0066.1 (assembly GCF_024723635.1). NCBI lineage: Bacteria > Pseudomonadati > Campylobacterota > Epsilonproteobacteria > Campylobacterales > Campylobacteraceae > Campylobacter > Campylobacter sp. W0066.1. The sequence goes on from NZ_JANQCW010000013.1 coordinate 39,141, forward strand.
TATTATACAAAAAGAAGCAGCGAGCAATGAAGAAATGCCTATAGTTTCATCTGTGATTAGAAATCGTTTAAGAAAAGGTATGAAGCTTCAAATGGATGGAACATTAAATTATGGAAAATACTCTCATGAAAAAATTACTCCACAAAGAATAAGATCAGATAATAGTTCTTATAATACTTATAAATTTAATGGCATACCAAAAGAAGCTGTGTGTAATGTTTCATTTGAAGCTATTAAGGCAGCTATTTTTCCTGCTAAAACAGAATATTTATACTTTGTAAGAGATAAAAAAACCAATAAGCATATTTTTACCTCTACTTTGAAAGATCATAATAAGGCAATAAGAAATTGATTATAAAATTTCTCTTTGCCCTTTTGCATCAGGTTCACTTAAAACACCTGTTTGTGAAAGTTGTTCTATAATATTTGCTGCGCGGTTGTAACCTATTTTTAAGCGTCTTTGCAAATAAGAAATACTAGTTTTTCTATCTTCTAAGATCACAGCCTTTGCCTCTTCATAAAGCTCATCTAAATCCCCATCATCAAATTCACTTCTTTTATAAGCTCCATCTTGACTATCATCTTTTAAAAAACTCTCATCATATTCTACTACTTGTTGAGCTTTTAAAAACTCTACAATATTTTCAATTTCATTTTCACTTGCAAAAGGTGCATGTAAACGCACTAAACCACTCATACCAGGAGGGGTAAATAAACAATCTCCACGCCCTAACAAACTTTCAGCACCCATAGAATCTAAAATAACCTTAGAATCTATCTTTTGTCCTACTTTATAAGAAATTCTACTTGGTAAATTTGCTTTTACAACACCAGTTACAACATCCACTGAAGGGCGTTGCGTAGCTACAATTAAGTGAATTCCACTTGCTCTTGCCATTTGCGCTAAACGACCTATATAAAACTCTACATCCTTACCCGCAGTCATCATTAAATCAGCCAACTCATCAATAATCACTACGATAAATGGTAAGATTTCGCCACCTTGCTCTTTGATTTTTTCATTATAATTTTCTATATTTTTAGTTTTTGCTTCAGCCATCAAACGATACCTGCGTTCCATTTCAGCCACCATATTTGATAAAGCATTTACCGCTTTTTTAGGATCAGTAATTACCGGTGTAAGTAAATGTGGTATATCATTATAAATACTAAATTCAAGCATTTTAGGATCTATCATCATAAGTCTTAAAGTTTTTGGTGAATTTCTATAAAGCAAAGATAAAAGCATAGAGTTAATTCCCACACTTTTACCACTTCCTGTAGTTCCTGCTATTAAAAGATGAGGAAGTTTTTTAAGATCTGTGATGAAAGGATCGCCTACTATATCTTTACCCAAAGCTATAGTTAAAGGTGAGCTAGAATTTTTAAATACCTCACTTTCTAAAATTTCTCTTAAGTAAATCGTATCGATTTTTTCATTTGGCACTTCAATCCCTACTACATCTTTACCTGGAATTGGAGCTTGAATTCTTATAGTTTGAGCTTTTAAAGCCATAGCTAAATCATCTTGTAAAGATAAAATTTTACTTACTTTAACATCTGCTGCTGGACGAAATTCAAAAGTAGTTACAACAGGGCCTGTATAAGTTCTAACCACATCGCCACCTATTTTAAAGCGTCTTAATTTTTCAAGTAAATCATAAATTTTTCTATCGATTTCTTCTTCATTTATCTCGCTTTTGCCTTCTTTTGGCATAGTTAAAAAATCTAAAGGTGGTAAAGAAAAATCTTTTGGTTTTTCAAAATTTCCAAAGTCAAGATCTTTCAACAAGGCTTTATTTTCACTCACTTCATTAGCGATAGAATGGTGTGTTTTGTTTTCTACTACTTCTACTATAGGCTCTTGAGCAATTTCAAATGGAACTTTTTCTTCTTTAACTTCATTTTGCACTTCTTCTACTACAAAAGGACTTTCATAGTTTTTTTTACTTCTTAGCTCTTCTATACTAACAGGCTTAGCAAAATCATCCTCACTAAAATCTAATTCTTTTACTTCATTTTGCGGGATAAAATCCTCATCTTTAAAATCTTTCACCCCTAAAAAGCTAGTTTTATTTTGGATTTTTTTAAATTCAGCTTCTTTTTGCGCCTCTATGGCGTTTAATTCTTCAATTTTTTTAAAATCCTCATTAAGCTCTTCTAAAATTTTTTCTTTTTGTAAAGCTTTGTACTCTTCTAGTAATTTAGCTTTTTGTAACATTTGCTCACGCTCTTTAAGCTCTTTGGCAAACAAAGAATTTTCTTCTATTATCTCTTCTTTGTTTTCGTTTAAATCCATATTGCGTCTTTTATAACTTGGCTCGTCTAAATTTTTACTTTTTAAGGTTTGAGTATAAATATCTTCACTTTTATTTTTATATTTTGATAAATACTCTTCAGGGGTCATTTCATCTTCCTTTATATTTATTTGACTAGCTTTTTGAGCAAAACTTGCGATAGGCTCTGAAAGCTCATGAATATAGCTTGAGCTTAACTTTTTATCCTCTTCGCTAATTATCACTTCTTCTAATTCTTGTTTTTTTAAATCTTCAAGATTAAATTTTTTACTTTCTTGAACCTCTTGTTTTGGCAACTCTTCTTTCTCAATGAGTTCTTCTTTTTTTTCTTTGATTAAAAGCTCTTGCTTAAGTTTTTCTTGTTCTTCTTTGGTTTCATTTTCGTATTTGTCACCACCAAAAAATCCAAAAATTTTATTTTTAATTAAAGTTTCAAGTTTTAAATAAAAATCAAAATCAAGCTCTATTTTAAATACTTCTTTGATAATTTGCGGAAAAGAAATACTAAAAGCAAAAGCTAAAAGCAAAATCACTAAGATTAAACTTCCTATTTTTCCAAAAAGTCCATCTAAAATCACAAACATAGCAGAAGCTATATAACCTTTATCTTGTAAAAATGCCGAAGCAAAAACAAGCGAAGCAAAAATACAAGCAAAAATAGCCACACTAAATCTACGCTCAATAAGTTCAAAGTTATAATCATTTTTATACAAAAGATAATTAAACCAAAAAAAGACAAAAGGGTAAAATTTAGTCAATGATCCAAATAAAAAATAACTAAGTTTTGCTAAAGAATACCCTATAATACTTACCAAGGCTTGATCGGGTATCAAAGCACTTAAACAAAAATAAAAAATTAAAATATTAGAAATAACAAAAATAGCTTCTTTTTTTATAATATATCCTTTATAAAGAAAAAAGCTATTATATCAAAAAATTATAAGTAGTTTAATAAACTCATTTGAGAAATTTTAGAAGTAGCTGAAAGCATAGCTTGATAAGATACCATAGTTTGCATAAATTGCATATAAGTTTGCCCATAATCAGCATCAGTTACACCGCTTTTTATAGAAGCAACATTAACATTTAAAAAAGTCATTCTTTTATTTGTTTCTTCTATATTATTAGTGTAAGCGCCTATAGTTGTTTGCATTTTTCTAACATGATCTTGCAAATGATCTATTTTTTCTAAAGCTCCCTGCAAGCCTGTATTTCTAGGGTCACTTCCTTCTGAATCAGCTCTCATATTACCTTTTAAAACAGCATCTATCATCTCATCTAAATCTTTAATCAAGTCAATATTTGGCTCATCGATAGTTAGAGAATTATTTGCACTAAATACAAAACCCGAACCATTTACAGAAGTACCTGCCGGAGGAAAGCCACTATTTGAATTTGAATCTTTAATGGTAAGACCTATATTGGTATTAGTTGAAAACTTATCAGTAATACTTATACGACCCTTATAATCCATACTTACATTAACAAAATCTTTAGAATCGCTTATATTTTGTTGAATAGTTTGAAAATCACCATTATTGATTGTTCCATTTGTATTTGGAGTAATTGTAGCAGTTGGAACCTTATCGCTTGCAAACATACCTATAATATCATTTAACTGACCATAAGTAATATCTTCAGGTCTTGTTTGCATACCCACTGAAGTTCCTGTTGCTTCGTTATATTGAGAATGAGTAATAGGGAAACTTATGGTTTGACCATTTTGATCAACATAACTTACTGTTGAATCTCCTAAATTTATAGTTACATTATATTTTTGACCACTTTTAGAAGTGATTTCCATTTGAAGTTGTTGACCATCCATACTTCCATCAGCATTTGCTACAACTTCACTTAACTTTGTGCTATCAGTGGCATATTCACTTGTACCTTTAATAACTTGAGAAACATTACCAAAAACAGTATTGCCATCTTTTTCAAAAGGTACATCAAAATCAGCTCCATTAGTTTTATTACCATTGATATTGCTTTTTATAAAATCTGTTTTATAGATATCAACAGTAAATTGTTTTCCATCCACTGTAATAGTTACTGGACTTTTAGTACTATTTAAATCTCCACCATGCGCTGCTTGCATAATACGCTCTGTAACCTGAGCCATTGTAATACCCTCAGCTTTAGCAGCTTCACTTAAATCTTTAATTTGCTCTGCATCTTGAAGCTGTGGTGTCATAGCAACAGCATGAAAATCTAAAGAACTACTTCCATCTTTTAAGCTCTTTATTTCTATTTGACCACTATCATTTAATGCAACTTTAACAACCTCATTCCCCTCTGTATTGCCATATAGTTTTCCAATATTTTCTAAAACATCTTCGATTTTTGCATCAGGATCTATATCTAAAGTAGCTTTAAAACTTGTCCCATCAGGTCTAACACCTTGAATATACATTGATGAGTGTGGAAAAGGAAGTTTCTCATCATAACTATCTTCGAAATTTTTATCAGGATCAAGTTTACCATTTTGCACATAGTTTTGACCTATTAAGTGTGAAAATTTAGACTCACCTGTTAAAAATTCTTTTTTATCCGGATAACGAGCATCAGTGAAAGAAACATTTGTTGAGATAATCTTATTAATATTTGAATCGGGTTTAAAAAATAAATCCCAACCAGGTATATTATAAGGAATTTGAGTGCCAGCGCCACTTACTACAAAAATATTATCTTTATTACCAGTATAATTTCCATATTTATCAAAAGGCATATTAGCACTATTTGACCCTGCAAATAAATACTGTCCATTGATACTAGTATTTGCAATATTTATAATAGAATCTCTTACAAGTTTGAGTTCTTTTGCTATAGCTTCTCTTGATTCTTGAGAATTACCATCACTTGCGGCTTTTGTTAAAAGCGTTTTAAATTTTTCCAAAAGTTCTGTGATATTTTTTAAAGCCGTATCAGTATTTTTTGCCATTTCTTGTGCTGCTTGGGTTCCTTGAATAATCTGACCAATATTTGCCATCTCATATTCTAATCTTGAACCATTAATATAAACATTTGCATTTTCCCAAGAATGCTGAATAAGCTGACCTGTTTGCAATTGCAAATTATATTTATTAAGTAAAGACTGACCATCCGTGTAATTTTGTATAGAAGTGAAGTAGTTATACTGATTACTAATTCTCATTGTTTTGCTCCGCAAATAATTTTTAATTATTTATAAGCAAAAAAAGTTCCAATTTTAAAGATATTTTAATTTTCTATATAAATATTTTTATATTGTTTTAATTTTTTTTTAGTATAATTTCACATTCCATATTTTTAATTTAAAATCTTAAAAAGCCCGAGTGGTGAAACTGGTAGACGCGCCAGACTCAAAATCTGGTAAGGGCAACCTTGTGTCGGTTCGAGTCCGACCTCGGGCACCATTTGTTTTTTACTCCCAAGTGTTATTTTTTGGCAAATTATATTCAAAATATTAAAAAAG